>NZ_ABOX02000019.1 GCF_000172555.1 Pedosphaera parvula Ellin514 | reverse complement strand
CCCCGACAACTAAGGCTGCGAAACAGGCGGCGCCGACGGATAGGTTGCATTCTGCTGTTCCATCGCAGCCTTGACCTTTTCCACGATCATTTTTGCAACGACCAACCTGAACGTAAAAAATGAGGCGAGCACAGCAACGACAAAGCCCGCCAACGTGCAAATAAATTTGATCGTCTCCAGCGGCACGTGCACAACACCGAGAGTGCCCCCCAGCACAGATCCGACAAACATCCCTAATATCCCTCCTCCCACTGTGGCCGTAAGAAAAAAAACAATCCACGCCACGAAGTAATCTGATTCTTTGATTGGTTTCATGATGGTCTCCAATATTTCCTTCTTTCTATCCCCTTTCCCAAATCCAGCAAGCCAAAACCGGCGTTTTAATCCTTTCCTTGGCGCACATTCGAGCTCCCGCTTTGAAAGAGCTTCTGTAATGGCAATTTCTTAAAAGTGATTACCGCTATCAAATCGAACGGTGCTGTGCACTCAAACGCACACCCTTATGAGCAGAAATCCTCTTGAAAAACCCTTCGTAGCTGGCGAGTATTGAGAATCCTAGCCCCGGTAGTCGGACGGACATCTTTAGTTCCATCCAATGTCGGAGCCGATCCTTAAACCATTGCCCATCAGAAGGAATAGTATGATAGTAACCCGACTATCCCGGCTTGTCTCCCGTTGCCTCGTACTCTTGAGTTTTCTGGTCATCGGCAGCGGCAGTTTGGCTTGGGGCCAATCCAGCTCGGTGCCATTCGCGGTCAGTTTCTTTTACCCCACCAACGGCCAAACCTTCACCGCTCCAGCCCTGATCGGCATTCATGCTCGCGTGACGGATTCAAACCTCGTAACCACCGTCCAATACTTTTCCGGTTCCACCCTGATTAAAACGGTCACCAACACTTCGGGCATCCTGCTCACCAATTCAACCCAGGCCAACCCGTTCGAGTTTGGCTGGAGTAATGTCACCGTCGGCACCTACACACTCACTGCCATCGCCACCGACTCAGCCGGACTCACCGCCACCTCTGCACCGATAAGCGTCACCGTTAAATCACCTGCGCCACCGCCTCCGGTGCCGTTCGCGATCCGCCTTTTGTACCCCACCAATAACCAGACTTTTACTGCTCCAACCAACGTTACTCTTTATGCCAGCGTGACGGATTCAAACCTGGTAACCACCGTGCAATTCTTTGCCGGCACCAACAACCTCGGCACAGTTACCAATACCCAAAGCGCTCCCCCCACGAATGCAACCTCAAGCATTACCTTCTACAAAATCTGGAGCAATGTTTTGGCCGGCACTTACACCCTCACCGCCATCGCCACTGACTCCACCGGACACACCGCCACCTCTGCCCCAATCTCCATCGTCGTAAAATCGCCTGCTCCACCGCCACCCGTGCCATTCCTGGTCAGCTTCTTCTACCCCACCAACGGCCAGATCTTCACTGCGCCCGCCAACATCGGAGTCCATGCCCGCGTGACCGATTCAAACCTGGTGACCAAGGTCCAGTATTTTGCCGGCAGTTCCAGCATAGGCACTGTCACCAACAACCCAGGAGTCCTGCTCACCAATTCAACCCAGGGCAACCCCTTCGAGCTGACATGGAGCAATGTCCTGGCTGGCACCTACACGCTCACCGCCATTGCCACCGACTCCGCCGGACTCATGGCCACCTCTGCGCCGATCAGCATCATCGTGAACGCACCACCTCCACCGCCGCCCGCGCCGTTCATCGTCAGCATCCTGTATCCCACCAATAACCAGGCCTTCACTGCTCCGACCAACATAAATATTTACACCCGTATAACGGATTCAAATTTGGTAAACACGGTGCAATTCTTTGCTGGCACCAACAGCCTCGGCACCGTCACCAACCTCCACGGTTTGATGCTCACCAATTCAACCTCCAGCAGTCCTTTCTACTTTACCTGGAGCAACGTTCTCGCTGGTTCTTACACACTGACCGCGATCGCCACCGACTCCGCCGGACTCACCGCCACTTCCGCACCGGTCGCCATCATCGTAAAATCACCACCACCGCCACCTCCCATACCGTTCTTGGTCAGCTTCTGGTACCCGACCAACGGCCAAACTTTCACCGCTCCAGCCACCATCGGCATTCATGCCCGCGTGACGGATTCCAACCTCGTAACCACTGTCCAATACTTTGCAGGCTCCAGCAGCCTCGGCATCATCACCAACACTCCGGGCCTCCTGCTCACCAATTCAACTGAGAGTAATCCCTTCTTCCTCTCCTGGAGCAATGTCGCAGCCGGCACCTACATACTCACCGCCGTCGCCACCGACTCCGCCGGCCTCACCGCCACTTCCGCGCCAATCTCAATCATTGTAAAATCGCCGCCTCCACCACCTGTTCCTTTCACCGTCGGTTTCTATTACCCAACTAATGGCCAATACTTCCTTGCTCCCGCCACCGTCGGCATTCATGCCCGTGTGACGGATTCAAACCTAGTGACCACGGTCCAGTACTTTGCCAACAATGCCAGCATCGGCATCGTCACGAACGCGAGCGGCCTCATGCTCACGAATACCAGTTCCATTGCTCCCTTCTTCCTGGCCTGGAGCAACGTCCTCGCTGGCAATTACACACTGACAGCCGTGGCAACGGATAGCGCTGGCATCACCGCCACCTCCGCGCCAGTGACAATCATGGTTGTGACCAACCTCCCAGCCACCGTCTCCATCTATGCGCCCGACCCCGTCGCTATCGAAGGCACCAACGCCTACGCTGGCGGCACCAACACCGCCACTTTCCTGGTCCGACGCGACGGCGCAACCAACGTCTCGCTTACGGTTTACTACTCCATCGGTGGCACGGCCACGAACGGTGTGGATTATGTCGCGATACCATACTCCGTCACCATCCCGGCCGGCCAGACCTACACACCTATAACCATTGTGCCATTGGCCGATGCCGATTCGGCCTCCCGCCCCTATGATACCGTGGTGCTCGAACTGCTCGCGCTTTTACCACCAGGCAATCTGCCACCTTCCTACTTCGTCGGGTCACCCCGAAAAGCCGGAGCCATCATCCTGGAAGAAACCGCCTTGCCCATCATCCACCCCACGGCAAACGCACTCGCCGACAACTCCATCTTCGTGTCACAGCCCGCGACCAACGGCATGAATTTCTGCCTGCAAGTTTCCACCAATCTCGTGAACTGGCTCCCGGTTTGCACCAACACCGTGCTTAAAGGCTCCGCCGCATTCGTAGACCCCAACGGCGGCACCGGCCCCAGCCTCTTCTATCGCTTCGTCCCGGTCGACACAGCCGCCAGATATTAAAAATACTCGTGGCAAGATAACTTTTGCTCCAGTTCAGAAGTGCCAAAGGCACGCCCGTCATCAGCCAGGGGCGTAAGCCCCTGGACTGAAATCAAAATAATTGGCAACGACCACTTACGACCTCGTCCGCGTGCCCAGACAACGGAAATTCCAACTTCCAATTTTCCTGGTCATTGGCAGTATCGGCGCATGAGAACTCCCACGGTCAACCTGATTCTGATATGCATGTTCTGTTCACTCCTGTCAGTGATCAACGCACAGGAAACCAAATCTGCAACTCAACAAAAAAAGACCTGTCTCACCAAGTTCAATGCGCAAATCGTTGACGATCACAAACAGATCTACGACATGTCCTGCATCCCCATGTCCATCGAAATGGTTCTAAAGCTTTTGGATCGTGTACCCGGTTCCTATTACGATCTGCAGAATCCCTGGAAGAACAAGATGGATGGAAACTTCAGCAATTTTGACAGCAAGACCATCGAAGGCGTCACTTTTCACAAGCAGTACGGACTCGCTCGCAATGACAAGTTTCCGCTGACGAAACTGTTCGAAACAATCGATCACGAACTGAAAGCCGGTCGCTTCGTGATTGTTTCACTCGTTTCCAGTTCAGGCTGGCATATGTGGGTAATTTATGACGAGGATGCCGATGGCGATTTCCTCGCCGTTTCCAAAGCTGGCAGCGAAACACTCAAAGCCGTGCACGTCAAAAAGACCATCAAGGACATGAAGGGAACTGATATCATGACGTACGAGTTGAAGCCGTGACCATGATCTCATTCATCGTTCCAGCGCACAATGAACAGGCAGTCCTCGGCCGGACCTTGCAGGCGATTCATGACTCCGCTCGTATCGTGGGCCAGCCATATGAAATCATCGTGGTAGATGATGCCTCCACTGATGCCACAGCAGAAGTCGCCCGCCAGCATAATGCCATTATAGTCTCCGTCAACCACCGCCAAATCGCCGCCACGCGCAACTCCGGCGGCCGCGCCGCTGGAGGCGATCGATTGCTTTTTGTAGACGCAGACACAACGATCAATCCACGCGTCCTGGCCTCGGCATTACGAGCCATGGAAAAAGGCGCAGCTGGCGGCGGTGCTCCGGCACAATTCGAAGGCAAGGTGCCTCTCTACATGCGACTGTTGATCTGGTGGCTCGGTTGGTTCATGAGATTGGGAGGAATTTGCGGCGGGGCTTTCATGTTTTGTACGCGCAAGGCTTTTAACGCTGTCGGCGGCTTTGATGAACGTCTCTTCGGTGCTGAAGATGCCGCAATGTCGTGGGCGTTGAAACGCGAAGGCCGTTTCGTTGTGCTGTGGGGACACGTGCTTACCTCCGGTCGCCGGGTGCGGGGAATGCGCGGACTGCAAATGTTGATGGCGCTACTCCGCATGGCTTTTTTCCCTTCCATGCTGAGACAGCGTTCGTCGGTGAAAAAAGTCTGGTACGAGTCCAACCGCGTGGACGATGACAAGACCCCTGATTCACTGGCTATGCAAATCATCAACATCATCCTGCTTTTGATCATAGTGCTTTGGATCGCCGGGCCGTTACTAGGGTTTGTCCCCTGGTCTTGGACACCAAGGGAGAGTCTGTCTGGCAAAATCAGAATCGGCTTCGGGATATTTAATTGCCATATCGGATTGATTGCCTGGCCTTGCGCCTATTTTCTTATTCGCAGCTTGCTGATACAAACGCGATGGCTTGAGCGAATGAAACTCACCGCCTTGGCTGCCATCTCCCTCTGGTGCGCCTGGAGTGCCACCGGCGTCGTAATCTGGTTTTGGCCATGGTTTATCCTATGGCTCGTGGGTTGCTTCAAATCCTGACCGGATTCTTTCAACTTAAAATTGCTGTCGGATTCCTTGTTCGGCGGACATTAATTAATAAATGCACTTGTTGAATGACAGTGAATTGATTTCTGCCTACGCGACGCAACACTCGGAGGAAGCTTTTGCGACGCTGGTGGAACGTCATATATCACTGGTCTATTCCTCCGCCCTGCGGCAGGTCCGTGACCCGCATTTGGCTGAGGAAATCACCCAGTCCGTTTTTATCATTCTTGCGCGCAAAGCCGCCAGTCTGAGCCGGGAAACTGTTCTGGCCGGCTGGCTTTGTCGCACCGCCCACTTCGCAGCCTGCAACGCGCTCAAGGCCGAACATCGTCGGCAACATCGCGAACAGGAGGCTCATATGAATTCACACCTGAACGAACCCGAGCCCGATTTCTGGCCACAACTGGCGCCATTGCTGGATGAAGCCGTGGCGCAACTGGGTGAGGCCGACCGCAATGCTGTGGTGTTGCGTTTTTACCAACAGCGTTCACTGGATGAAGTGGGTCGGGTCCTCGGGCTGAATGCTGACACGGCCCAGAAGCGCGTGAGCCGGGCGTTGGAACGGCTCCGGAAATTTTTCATAAAACGCGGCGTGGTTTTGACTACCGCAACTATCGCCGCCGCAATCTCCGCCAATTCCGTTCAGGCTGCACCTATGAGCCTGTCGGCCTCTGTCAGTGCAGTTGCAATTGGCAAAGGAGTCGCCGCAAACAGTACAACCTTAACATTCGTAAAAGGAGCATTGAAACTTATGGCATGGACAAAACTGAAAATAGCAGTCGTAGTGGGCGCCGGACTTATTCTGGCTGGTGGTTCAACCCGGATTGTCATGACGAAAGTTCTGGCACAATCCAGCGGGGAAATTGACGAATCATTCTGGAAAACCGACACGCGCACTTTGCAACAGGCGCCGCCGGTGCTTATCATTCGACTGGCCAAGTCTCTCGGAGGCGGAGGCACCCTCAACCTGGGCAATAAAGCGCTGCTGATGAATGTTCCGCTCAGCGGACTACTGGGTGCAGCCTACGATTTTCCCGAGGCGCGCGTCATACTTCCCGCCGATACCACGAAGGAACGTTTCGACCTCATGCTTACTCTCCCTGACCATCCAAAGGAAAAGCTCCAGAAGGAACTCAAACAGAAGTTTGGCCTCGTGGCTCGGCCCGAAACCCGCGATGTGGATATTTTATTATTGAAAATAAAAACTTCCAATGCACCAGGACTTAAACCCAGTCGCGCCACTCAAGGCTTCATGTCTTCCGGAATGTCCTCCGGCAATTCTCCTGCTGCCAACACCCAGAACATAAACATCAAGGGCCAGCCAATCTCCACCCTGAAGCGCTCGCTGGAAAGCAGGCTGAAAAAGCAGATTCTGGATGAAACCGGAATGACGAACCGCTTCGATATCCAACTTCAATGGCAGGTCCGCGCCGGCCAAACCGAGGAACAGGCGCTCACCGAAGCCGTACTCAACCAACTCGGCCTCGAACTGCAACCCTCCCGTGAACAGCTCGAGATGCTCATCGTCGAGCATGTCGAGGGGAAGTGAGAAACGAGCGGTCCGGTTTATTCCACCGCCATAACTCTGTAAAACCGCCCGGTTTGCGTAACTGTGTTCGTGAATGAAACCGAGTTGGTTGCTGCAACAATATCCGCGAGATTATTCCACCCTGCCCCATCCAATTGCGACTTCCATTGCACGCGATACGTCCGCCCCTGAATCGCGCTCCACGTAAAACTGAAGTTGCCATTCGCATGAGACAGCAAGCTCAGACTGAACGGGCTGGTTGAGTAGATTGTGTTCAGCAAGTTCGCCAACCGATGTCCCCCCTGAGACATCCTTTGCTGGGTCGTATTCTGAACAGTTGTAAGATAACCAACCGAGGGTGTGGAACTGCGAGTGAGGCCTGCGTAAGCCACGTTCTGCGCAAGCCCCCAGCTCTCATTCGCCCAGTCCATCGGATTTGGTATCACACCAATATTTGACGTAAAAGGATACGCCACTTCAATCGCGGAAACTTTGCCATCGATGATTGACTGACCACCGGCCGTAAGCGGGCGCGAAATGGAGTTCGTTAAATAACCACCACCGGCATCCCAAAGTGAGTGCAAATTGTTCCAATAGCCGCTCAAGCTGAAACTGTTCCCACCTGCATCGCCTCCCGGAGACGAAGCCGACACCGCCGTCGAAGCATGCAACGGCTGTTGAATATCCCCGACAAAGTGAATCAAATATCGCAAACTTATTGCCTGATCGATCTGAGTCGCATTGGTACTTTGCAACGTGGCCACGCACTGCCGAATTGCGAATACCACATTAGTTGAAGCAGGCGCGACTCCATTGGTCGGCGTGCCATCCAGGCTGAAAGGTAAATCGATGTAGTGCCATATTGCTGTACCCAATGCTGCTTTATTATCATCCGCCCAGCAAGCTGCCGTCACGAAGGTGTTGTTTTGGGAACTCACATTCGTCAGCGCCACCGAAATAAGCGCGTCACATTTCGCTTTTACCGCTGGGTCCAGGTGATTATACCCAATCTGCGCCACCACCATATGCCCCTCCGCATCCCACGCCCCTGCACAATTTGGAAAACCGCAGCAAAGCCAGAAACAGGCAACGAGCCTCAGCAGCATTCCCGCGGGAAAATGCTTCCTGGCAGCCTTCTGCCTCATGCAAAATGTTGCGTGATCCTGGTCCATTCCAGCATTCTTCGCCTCAACCCTCTCACCGTCAATTCGGAAAAACCAACATAATCAGCAGTGCCTTGAACACCCAAAAATCAAAAAGGATGGAAGTCACCTTCCATCCTTTTTGAAATTTACAGAAAGCTTACTTCAGCTTCGCCAAAGTATCCTTGACCGCCTGGAAGTTCGGCAAATCCTTCGGTGTCGGAGTCTTTTCGCTGTATTGGATAACTCCGCCCTTATCGATGACGAAAGCAGCGCGCGCAGCAGTGTCGCCCGCTCCAGCCAACATCGGGAAAAGGACGTCGTACTGCTTGGTGACTTCCTTGTTCAAATCGCTGGCCAGGGTGATGCCGATCTTTTCCTTCTGCGCCCATGCTTCCTGCGCAAACGGAGTGTCCACGCTCACAGCGATAACGTCGGCATTCAAGCCGCTGTACGAGGAGAGACCCGCAGTGATATCGCACAACTCAGAGGTGCAAACACCGGTGAAGGCGGCTGGGAAGAACAACAGCACAGTATTCTTCTTGCCGAAGTTGTTGCTCAACTTCACATCCACCAGACCGGTGGCTTGTTTCGATTTCAGAGTAAAATCAGGAGCTTTTGTCCCAACAGATAATGGCATAATTAATTTTCTTTTAAGGTTAAAGTCACTTCAATGGCTGCGTTTATAGTTGCCACACAAAGGAGTGTCAAATGGCGATTATAAGTTAGCAACCGCCAACATCCGATACTCAGAGCGTTGCCAAGACCTCTTCGGCATGTTCTTCGGGTTTTACGGCTGGCCAAATCTTCTTTATCTTGCCATCCGGTCCAATCAGAAAAGTCACCCGATGCGTGCCCATATATTTTCGCCCCATAAAACTTTTCTGCCCCCACACACCGTAAGCTTCCACGATTTTCTTGTCCTCATCCGCCAACAACGTAAATGGCAGCTTAAACTTCTCCACAAATTTGTCGTGCGATTTCACCGGATCAGTGCTCACGCCAAAAACCACCGCATCCTTCTTTTTAAAATCCGCATAGGAATCACGGAAGGCACACGCTTCCTTGGTGCATCCCGGGGTATCATCCTTGGGGTAGAAATAAAGTATGACGTTCTTCCCTTTATAATCGGCGAGAGAAATCCTTCCTCCGCCATTCGTGGAAACCGTAAACTCGGGCGCTTTGTCCCCTTCCTTCAAACTCAATTCAACTTCTTTGGCCATAGTTGGCCGCAAATGTGTATCATCCGGACACATTTTGCAACTCAGTCCGAAACAAAAGCTGTTACTGCTGGGAATGTGGCGAACTGGACGGACTCGCACTCAGTTGTCTCATGCCATCCCAAATATAAAGCAATCCCGAACCAGCCGTGGAAAACAACGCTCCCCAAATCAAATATGGCAGGAAAGCCTCTTTCCATTTCAAAAGTATCCAGAGCACCGTCGCCATCTGAAAAACGGTGGCAATCTTCCCAAGCATGCGTGGGCGCACCGTCACCTTGCCACACATGAGATGGATCACGGCCCAGCCCAAAACCAGCAACACATCCCGACTGATGATCGTAGCGGTTAACCACAACGGCATAGTCCTAAGCCTGGTCTGGTTGGTGAAGCTCAACAGCACGATGCCTGAAACGAGCAGAAGCTTATCGCCCAGCGGATCCAACATCGCCCCCAGTTCACTCTTCTGATTGTAATGGCGCGCTATATAACCATCCACACCATCCAGAATGGCAGCTACCGCAAACGAAAGAAGTCCCAGCGTCCGATGTAACTCATCCCCGGTCCGAAAATAGTAAAGTATTTGGACAACAAAAAAAGGGATCAACAGAATCCGTAGGATTGTGACTTTGTTGGCGGTTGTCATACGCGCTGCCGGACGGATACTCCCCAATTCCCAACTGATGTCAAACCTTCTTCAAGAGTCCCAGATCGCCTTCAAGCCTGTAACAATTGCCAATAAATCAACCCCAGCAAGCCACTCCCAATTACCACCCACATGACATCCCACTTCCAACGAATGAAACCGATAAACGCGATCACACAGACGAACACTGCGAACCAGTCCACCGGCCCGGCTTGCGGAAACAGTACCTGGATACCGAACCAAACCGCCAGGTTCAAAATGACTCCCACCACCGCTGCCGTAATCGTGGAAAGAGCAGCCGATAGCTTCACATTGCCTCGTAACTGCTCAATGTGGGGAGCACCTAAAAAAATCCAAAGAAAACACGGCACGAACGTCGTCCAGGTGGTGATAAACGCGCCGAGGCTCGCAGAAACCAATGGCGGGAGGTTTCCATGAAATTTCCACCCACCGAGGAATCCGACATACTGCAACACCATGATTAAAGGACCAGGCGTGGTTTCCGCCAGACCAAGGCCATCCATCATCTGCGAGGTTTCCAGCCAATGATAATTATCAACCGCCTGTTGGCTGACATAAGGCAGCACAGCATAAGCCCCGCCAAACGTGACCATGGCCGCCTTGCTGAAAAAGAGGCCTTCCTTAAACAACACATGATTCCATCCCAAAGCACCTCCAACCATCAACACTGGAGTCCACCACAACAAAAGGCATACCGTGCAAACTTTCAGTGCCCGGCTCAGCGAAGGTTTGGCGTGTGCTGGAGATTCGCTGTGATCATCAATTACTGTTACATCCCCTGCGCCTTTAGCCGGGCCATGAGCGCTAAAAACAAGAAAACGCTTCGGCCATAACTTCCCGCCAATAAACCCCAGTAATCCGGCACACAGGATGATTATCGGAAATGGAACTTTAAAAAAGAAAAGCGCGATAAACGCCACCCCTGCCAATGTCCACATCACGGAATTCTTCAGCGCTTTTCGGCCAATACGAATCACCGCGGCTGTCACAATGGCCAGCACCGCCGGTTTTAATCCATGGAATACGGCAACCACCGCCGGGACATGCCCGTAGGTGACATAAACCAGGCTGAGCGCCCAAAGAATAAAAGCAGCTGGCAGAACAAACAAAACCCCGGCCACAATTCCGCCCCACGTTCTGTGCAGCAACCAACCTACGTAAATGGCCAGTTGCGTTGCCTCCGGTCCCGGCAGGAGCATGCAATAATTCAGCGCATGTAAAAAACGGGATTCACTGATCCATTTTCTTTTTTCCACCAGTTCATGGTGCATGATGGCGATTTGCCCGCTGGGCCCACCAAAACTGATGAACCCAAGCTTAAGCCAGAATAAAAATGCTTCTTTGAAAGGGACTTTCATCGCCACACTATCGTTTCACTGTCTTTGCTGCCACGCCGCAAACCAATTCTCCGCCAGACCCTACTCTGGCGATCGCGAGACTTCCAGCGTGATCGACCATAACCCAGCCGGGTGTTTCACCAGATGCATGTTTTTGTTGTCTGATTGTTCCCCCTCAATTTATATATTAAGCTTATAAAACGGATTGCAGATTCAGCAGCGATGCGTAACCTCTTCCATCCCGCGACAGAATGCGGGTGGATCGCGAGATAAATGCAAAATATTGCACAACCTCAGCCAGTTTTAGACCAACTGCCTAACCGGCGGCCAAAGGCTGCCTGCACTCTCGGCATAGTCGGTGGCGGACAACTTGCCAAAATGATCACGCAATCGGCCCTGCAATTTGGTTGCGAGGTGGTGGTCCTTGAGCGTAATGACCATAGTCCTGCCGCCACTCTGGCTCGTGAAACTGTCATTGGCGACTGGGACAATCCCGAATCCCTGCTGCGCCTCGGCTCAATGGTGGATGTCGTCACGCTCGAAAATGAATTCGTCGATGCTGACAGCCTTGCCGCGCTTGAAAAGTTTGGGCACAGGCTCTGGCCGTCGTCGGCCACGATCCGCCTCGTTCAGGATAAATTGCTTCAGAAGCAAGCCTTGGAAAAAGCCGGTCTTCCACTTCCAAAGTTCAAAGCCGTTTCGGAAAAGAACGAAATCCTGGAAGCGGCCAAGGAATTCGGCTGGCCATTGGTTCTGAAGAAGCGCCGGAACGGCTATGATGGCAAGGGAAATTTCACTCTGCGCGCAACCACGGACGTTGATGAAGCGTGGCGGCAGCTTGGCGGCGATTCCAATGGCTTATACGTCGAAGCTTTCTGCCCATTCACAATGGAACTCGCCATCATGATTACCCGAAGCCAGACCGGCGAGATGGCAAACTATCCATTGGTTGAAACCGTGCAGCATAACCATATATGTCACGTGGTCAAAGCTCCTGCCATCGTGCCCGCAGGAATAGCCGCCCGCGCGGTGGAGATCGCTCGCAAAGCGGTGGAAACGGTGGGCGGTGTGGGCAGTATCGGTGTGGAACTTTTCCTCGGCAGGGATGGCCAGGTGTTGGTGAATGAAATGGCACCTCGCGTTCACAATTCAGGACACTATTCCATCGAAGGCTGCGTTTGTTCGCAGTTCGAGAATCATGTCCGGGCAGTTATGGGATGGCCCCTTGGTTCCACTGCCATGCTGGCACCGGCAGCCGTGATGGTTAATCTGCTCGGCTCTGGCAAGGGTTCGGGCGCGCCTCAAGGCATTGACAAGGCGCTCGCAATTCCCGGTGCCCACATACACGTTTATGGCAAGTCGGTAAGTGTCCCCGGGCGCAAGATGGGCCACGTAACGGCGTTGGGTAAAACCATGGAAGAGGCCCTCGGAATTTCGCGCCGGGCAGCCGAGCTTATTGAATTTGGAGAAGTAGCATGAAGAAATCCGCAAAACCGTTGGTAGGCATCATCATGGGCAGCGATTCCGACTGGCCCACGCTGAAAGCTGCTGCTGAAGCCTGCGCCGAATTCGGTGTGCCACATGAAGTGCGCGTCGTCTCCGCTCATCGCACCCCGATGGATATGGCACGCTATGCCAGCAATGCCCAAAAGCGCGGATTGAAGGTAATCATTGCGGGTGCCGGCGGGGCAGCGCATCTCCCGGGCATGGTAGCGAGTCTCACTCCTTTGCCTGTAATCGGCGTGCCAATAGAATCAAAGGCCTTGAAAGGCATGGATTCACTGCTTTCAATTGTTCAGATGCCAGCCGGCGTCCCCGTGGCCACAGTTGCCATTGGCAATGGCCGTAACGCCGGCCTGCTGGCCGTAAAAATCCTGGCAACCAGCGATTCCAAATTGCAGGAAAAAATAGTTTCCTTTAAAAAACGAATGGCTGAAGAATCCCGGGCCAAAAACAAAAACCTGGTTTCCTGATCTGTAATAATCCATGCAAAGACTTTTTGAGGGTGTCCACCGTTTTCAAACTGAAAAGTTCGGCAAATATAAAAGTTTGTTCCGTAAACTTTCAAAGAACGGCCAAAATCCCCACACGCTTTTCATTACCTGCTGCGATTCCAGGGTGTTGGCGGAACTGATCACCCAAAGTCAGCCGGGAGATCTCTTCGTCGTTAAAAACATCGGCAACATCGTTCCCCCGGCAGATGCGACCGGCAGCCCCAATTCCACTGCCGCAGCCATCGAATTCGCAGTTCAAAACCTTGAGGTGAATGATATCGTGGTCTGCGGCCATTCTCAGTGCGGCGCCATTACTGCGTTGATTGAGGGGATCAAGAATCCATCTGCCATGCCTCATCTCACCGAGTGGCTTTCCCTGGCTGCTCCCGTTCAGAAAGTCATCGCGACGAACTACTCCCACTTGTCGCATGGTGAAGAACTACTGGATGCCGCGGCTGAAGAAAACGTGCTTTTCAGCCTGGAAAATCTCCATACCTACCCGTCAGTGCAGGATCGCTTTGAAAAGGGCACTTTGCACATTCACGGATGGTTCTTCAAAATAGCAACGGGTGAATTATTCGCCTACGATCCTGCCCAAACGCAATTCGTTCCATTGCAGAAGCCAGAAACGGCCGCTTAAACGTTTGGGCCAAGGCTTGTCAGCCTTAAGCTGTGATTAGCTTAAGAATTGTACAGCGATTTCACAATGCACTCGCCGCACCAGATTGCATAAAACGGCGGAACGGAATTAAACATCCGTTCCCTTGTTCCTCCGTGTCAGCAAACCTGCCTGCATCAACCCATTTTCGCCAGAGCCTGATCGATCCGATGCAGCACCCGCTCTTTGCCAAGTACTTCCAACAGGTGATACAAGCTTGGCCCTATCGTACGACCGGTAGCCGCCAGGCGCAGAGGATGCACCAGCACACCCACTGAAACACCCAACTCGACTGCCACAGCCTTCAACGTGGTGTTTAAAGTATCCGGATCAAAAGAAGGAAGTTGAGCATAAACATCCCGCAACTTCTGCAGGCTCGGCTTCAACGTCGGAGGAAAATCCTTTTGAATCATTTCTGCCGGCAGTTCCACTTCATCCTTAAAATAAAAGTCAGTAAAGGTCGGCACTTCAGAGAAAAGCTTCACCTTTTGCTTGGCGGTGTCCAAACCCGCCTTGACATATTCCAAATCAAATCTATTGGTATCGATTCCAATCCGCGCCAGCGCATGCACGGCCAGTTCGTGGAAACGATCCGAGCTCATGTCCTTGATATATTCCCCATTCAGCCAATGGAGCTTGTTCAGGTCGAACCGGGCATTATGCCGCAGGATTTGAGGCAGATCAAAAAGTTCAGTCACTTCCTTAAGTGGAACTTTTTCCCTGTTCCCCTTGGGTGACCATCCGAGCAAACAGAGATAATTGATGACTGCTTCCGGTGCGTATCCTTCTTCAACATACGTCATCAAGGAAGCGCCCTTATCGCGCTTACTCATCTTGGTGCCGTCAATATTCAAGATCAGGGGGATGTGAGCGTACTTGGGCGGCTCAACTCCGAATGCTTTAAACAGGGCGATATGCTTCGCCGTATTGCTTAGATGATCTTCGCCACGGATCACATGGGTAATCCCCATCTCCAAGTCGTCAATGACGTTGACGAAATGAAATACCGGCTGTCCATCCGAACGAACAATCACAAAATCTGGATCAAGCTTTTCTCGATCAGTTAGCTCACGTGTCACGTTGCCGACCACCAGGTCCGGAATAACCACCGGCTCGCGCTGCATCTTGAATTTCACCGCGCCTTCATGCTCGTACGCCAGCCCACGTGAAAGCAACGCATCAACCCTGCGCTTATAATTCTCACTCCGCTGGCTTTGAAAATAAGGCCCCCGATCGCCCTTGCTGGCTCCAGTGGCATCGCCGCTGATGGGACCTTCGTCCCAATCCAATCCCAGCCAACGCAAACCGTTCAGGATCACCTCCACGGCTTCCTGGGTATTACGAGCCGCATCGGTATCTTCGATGCGCAAAATAAAGGTGCCGCCCGTATGGCGGGCGTAAAGCCAGTTAAATAATGCCGTGCGGGCTCCTCCGATGTGAAGGAATCCGGTCGGACTTGGTGCGAAACGAACGCGAACTTTCATGTCCCTATTTGAATTCAAATTTATGTTTCCCAAAGCTTCCAGAAGGTAATGTCGTCCTGCCCCTGCTGGCAAGCGTTCCTATTTGGGATCCAACCGCACCAATAGCTTGCAAAGGTTTGCCAACCGGGGGGTGGAAACACCGGCCGTGCCTGCCTGCCGCAACGGTTCCAGGAACAAACTCTCCAGTTCCAGGGGCTGTCGTCGCTCGAAATCAATCAGGGTGGAAGCTTTGTAGGCACCCATGTTGCGGGTGCGGGTGATTTGTTTCTCCGCCGATTCAATAGGTACCTTCAAACCCTTCGCATTCGCGGTGGTGATTACCTCCAACATTAACTCACGAACCAATTGTTCCCAGCGCGGATCAGCCAGCAAAACATCGGTGGTGGGACACGCGCCTAAACCGGGCGTTTCCGGAATCGTGCCATTCACAACCGCTTCATATCCCGCCGCCCCTGCCACTCCAAGCCCATTAAATGGAATGTTCCACACCAGTTTCTCCCAATGCGCTGCTTCAAGGTTGTCCGTCACTTTGCAGGTGATCCCGGCATTGCGAAACATCGAGGCGATGTCATGCGTCCGCGGTTCCGGCCAGCGATGATATTCACCCATGACAATGTTGCCGTGTGCCATGTGTTGCACGACTCCCGGCTCAGTCCGGTTGAGACAAACGAAACAGAGCCCGCCTAAAATCTTCTCCTCCCCAAAAAGATTTGCGAGCTGCGCCTCATTTCCCAAGCCGTTTTGCAGGGTAAGAATCGCGGTTGCAGGACCGACCAGGGGTTTAACCAGGCTTTCAAAATCGTTATTGGCCGTGGCCTTTAGGCCGATAATGACCAGATCACAAACTCCAATGGCTTCAGGCGTTTTCGCACACTTGGGCTGGAAACGTAAATCGCCTTCCGGACTACGGATGAGAACGCCCTTACGCTTGACGACGTCATAGTCAGACCGCAGGAGAAAGTGCACCTCCTGCCCGGCGTAACCGAGCTTCGCCCCGTAATAACTTCCCAAGGCACCGCATCCAACCACACCAATCTTCATAGGCATCCAATGTTAAAGTAAACGTGTGGATTTTCAACATGCCTGGAAAAGGAGCAACAAAAAAGGCACCCTGAAAAATCAGGGTGCCTGGTATTAAAAGTAAGAATATTACTTGGCGCCGAGGATTGAGTCCTTGGCAGCCTTGGCCACGCGGAACTTAACCACGCGCTTGGCTGGAATGTTGATTTGTTCGCCAGTGGCAGGATTGCGACCGACACGGGCCTTGCGATTCACCAACACGAGCTTGCCCAAACCAGGCAAGGTGAAAGTATTCTTGGCATTCTTATAAGCCAGCTCAGCGATATGATCGAGAATCTCAACAGCTTGCTTCTTGGTAATACCATTCTTGTCAGCGATCGCTGCCGCCAACTGGGACTTAGACAGTGCTTTAGCCATAGTGTGTGTTTTTGGTTATTGATTGATTTAAAAGTCAACAGACTTGGCCGTATTAAAGCCGTACTGATTGACCGTGCAAGCAGAAAGTTGTGCTATTTCTTAAGAAACCGGGGTTTCCCAATTCTTGGATGCAGCCCAAGCTTGACCTTCAAATGCCGTTCTCTCAACATTGCCGGAACATGGCTCTCTTCACCATCGAAAGCGAATTTCGCTACGAAATTGTACGCAAGATAATCGAAGGCGGCATGGGTGTCGTGTATGAAGCCGAGCAACACGGTGCCCGCAACTTCGTGAAGCGCGTGGCCATCAAGGTGGTTCGTCAAAATTACACCGATCAAAATAACTTCGTGAATAATTTCGTCGGCGAGGCAAAATTGGTAGCCGACCTTATCCACACAAACATTGTTCAGACCTACCATCTTGGCGAGGTTCGCGGCATGCTCTTTATTGCAATGGAGTTGATACGCGGCGTAAACCTCGAGCAATTTGCCCAGCAATTGACGGATAAACGCTGCCAATTACCCAAGGAATTAGCCGTCTTCATCACCAGCCGGGTGGCACGTGGCCTGGCCTACGCCCATTCCAAAACCGACAAGGATGGAAAGCCGCTGGGAATCGTCCATCGCGATGTGAGTTTCAAGAACATCATGGTTGCCTTCGAAGGCGATGTGAAACTTACCGATTTCGGCATTGCCAAGGCGCGTGGATTTTTACAGGACAATGAAGGTGAAGTGGTCGCCGGCAAAGCCGATTACATGAGCCCCGAACAGGCTGATTTTCAAATCACTGACTGTCGGTCCGATCTTTTCTCGACCGGTGTGGTGCTGGCTCACCTGCTCCTGGGCTACAACATTTTCAAGGGAGCCACGGCCGAAGAGTCAAGGCAGCGGATCATGAGTCACAGCATCCCGGATTTTCGGAGTTTGGACATGCGCATCGATGACCGCCTGAATGAAATTTTGCATCGGGCACTGGCGCGAAAGGTCGAAGCCCGTTATTCTACTGCAGACGAAATATTGTACGACTTGGAACATTATATCTATCATCAGGGATACGGCCCAACCAATGAGACGTTGGGCAAGTTCATGCGGGAACTGTTTGTGCAGTCGATGCCTCCAGTTTTCGCCGAAAGCAAGGGCAGCACCCAAATTTTGGAACGTACCGCTCGTATCCGCAACAAAGTTTAAAGCAGCATGAAAAGTAAGTTGTCATCATCGGTTGTAAATCTTGGCCTGATCCAGACAGCCTGTTCTTCGAACCCTTCGGAGAACCTCAAAAAGACTTTGGCCTTCACCGAAAAAGCGGCCAAACAAGGTGCGCAAATTATCTGCACCCAGGAGTTATTTCGCTCACAATATTTTTGCCAGAGTGAGGATCACGAATATTTCAAGCTCGCCGAACCGATTCCTGGCCCCAGCACTCAAGCGTTCCAAAAAATAGCCAAAAAGCACGGTGTTGTAATCGTGGCTTCGCTTTTTGAAAGGCGTGCATCCGGCGTGTACCACAACACCGCCGCCATCATCGATGCAGATGGTTCCCTCCTTGGCATCTACCGCAAGATGCATATTCCGGATGATCCGCTCTTCTATGAAAAGTTTTATTTCACCCCGGGTGATTTGGGCTTCAAAGCCTGGCAGACCAAATTCGGAAAAATCGGTGTATTGATTTGTTGGGATCAGTGGTACCCTGAAGGAGCTCGTCTCACCGCCATGCAGGGCGCGGAAATTCTATTTTATCCAACGGCCATCGGTTGGCATCCCAAGGAAAAAACCGAATACGGCACGAACCAGCACGGGGCCTGGGAACTGATCCAACGCAGTCATGCCGTGGCCAATGGTTGCTATGTAGCCGTGGCGAACCGTATTGGTTTGGAACAACCGATCGGCGGCGATGGCTTGGAATTCTGGGGGCAAAGCTTTGTTGCCGGAACTTCCGGCCAAATCATTTCCAAGGCCAGCGTCGATAAGGAAGAAATTCTCACTGTGCCTGTCGATCTCAGCAAGGTGGATGTCACCCGGACGCATTGGCCATTCCTGCGCGACCGTCGAATCGATGCCTACGATGGCTTGACCAAACGGCTGCTCGACTGATTTAGCTTCAGTCCTCCCCGACATGGCATTGGCATGGATCACCGGTGCGAATGGTTTGATTGGAAACTATATCCTTCGCACTTCGGCCCTGTACGCCAAAGGGTGGGATGCTCGCGGAATTACCCGGCCTGACTTTGATCTATGCGAATTTGAGGCTGTAAAAAGGGCCTTCACGGAGCAAAAGCCGCAACTCGTCATTCACTGTGCCGCACTGAGCAAGAGCCCAGCCTGCCAGGCGAATCCCTTACTCGCACGGAAAGTCAACATCGAGGTTACGAAGCACCTGGCTGGATTGGCTGAGAATATCCCGTTCCTATTCTTCTCCACGGATTTGGTTTTTGACGGTCGTGCAGGCAATTACGATGAGGCTGCCGCCGTAAATCCACTCAGCGTTTATGCCGAAACCAAGGTTGCCGCCGAGGAATTTGTGCTCGGAAATCCCAATCACACCGTCATACGCACTTCATTGAACGGCGGCACCTCTCCCACTGGCGACCGCGGATTTAACGAAGAAATGCGACGCGCATGGCAGGCAGGCAAAACATTGAATTTGTTTACCGACGAGTTGCGCTCACCAATCCCCGCGATAATCACAGCACGCGCGGTGTGGGAATTAGTCTCCGCGCAGAAACCGGGATTATATCACATCGCCGGCAGCGAACGGATGTCCCGCTGGCAGATCGGCGAAGTTATGGCTGCTCGTTGGCCCCATCTTCATCCGAAAATCCAACCAGGCTCCCTCCGGGATTATCAGGGCGCGCCTCGTGCACCTGATGCGTCATTGAACTGCGCAAAAGCCCAGGCCTTGCTCAGCTTTCCCCTGCCCGGTCTAAACGACTGGCTGGCAGCCTATCCCGATGAAGCCTTTTAAAGAGAACCCTTTTTAGACTCTTCATTGTGAGCCCTGAAGACAACAAAACCAATTATCGCGGACGCCTGGCACCATCTCCAACGGGCTATTTGCATCTCGGCCATGCGCGAACTTTTTGGACAGCGCAGGAGCGGGCTGAAGCTCAGGGCGGAACTCTTGTTCTGCGAAATGAAGACCTGGACCCAGGCCGTTCAAAACCAGAGTTTGTCGCCGCGATGTTGGAGGACATGCACTGGTTTGGTTTGCGGTGGCAGGAAGGCCCAGACGCCGGTGGACCTTTCGGGCCATATAATCAGGGCGAAAGAAAATCCGTCTATCTTGAGGCATGGCGAAAGCTGCTCGCTGGAGGCTTCATTTATCCCTGCAAATGTTCGCGCAAGGATATCCAGCAGGCGCTTCATGCACCCCATCAAGGTGAAGACGAGCCGGTTTATCCCGGGACTTGCCGCCCCACGGCAGGAGCAAAGACCGATGAGGTTGTTACGCCTGCGGGTGTACATTGGAGGTTTCGTGTTCCGGTTGGCGAAATCATTTCGTTTACAGACGGATGTTTTGGTTCACAGAAATTTGTGGCAGGAGAAGACTTTGGTGATTTTGTGGTTTGGCGCAATGACGATGTACCGGCTTATCAACTCGCCGTCGTGGCGGATGATGCCGCCATGCAGATAACCGAAGTCGTGCGCGGTGCGGATTTGCTTTCCTCGACAGCCCGCCAATTACTCCTCTATCGGGCCCTGGGTTTTCAACCGCCAGCCTTTTATCATTGCCCGTTGCTGACCGATGAAAAAGGCGTGCGCCTGGCGAAACGTAACGATGCGCTTAGCCTGAGGGCGTTGCGCGCCCGGGGACTAAAGCCAGAACAGATACGTGCGAACTGGTAAGAGTTTACTTTCCGGAGGCTACCGACTTCCCTTCTACTTTTTGCGTGGCCACCCACTCCTTGATATGCTTCTCAAGGACATTCAGCGGTAGAGCGCCATTGTCTAGCACTTCGTCGTGGAAGCTACGGATATCGAATTTATCACCCAGTTCCTTTTTGGAATAGGCACGAAGCTCCTTTATCTTGAGTTCACCGATTTTGTAAGCAAGAGCTTGTCCGGGCCAGACGATATATCGATCTACTTCCACCGTGATGTCATGCTCGTTCTTGCTCGCATTGGCTTTGAAGTAATCAATGGCCTGCTGACGGCTCCAGCCCTTCGCGTGCATTCCCGTGTCGACCACCAAACGAATGGCACGCCACATTTCGTAAGTCAGGCGGCCGAACTTCGCATACGGGTCCTTGTAAAATCCCATTTCTCCACCAAGACTTTCGGCATAAAGTCCCCAACCCTCAACAAAGGCTGTGTAACTCTCTTCCTTCCGCAACTCTGGCACGTTCTCCATTTCCTGTGCCAACGCCAGTTGGATGTGATGGCCGGGAACGGATTCATGCAAGGAAAGCGGTTCCATTTCCCATTTTGGGCGTGTCTTCAGGTCATAGGTATTGGCATAAAAATAGCCGGGTCGATGTGCCTTGGGAGAACCTGGTTGATAGTAAGCTGTCGTCTGCGACTTCTCGGAGTAGCTGGGGACAGGCGTCACTCCATAGGTAAGACGTGGCAACTTGCCAATGATCTTGCAGAGTTCCGGGTCGGCGCGTTTGGCAATATCCCGATAGGCACTCAAAAGACTTTCAGCATCGTCGAAGTAAAATTTTGGGTCTGTTCGCAAATAAACAAAGAATTCATCCAGACCGCCTTTGAATCCGCTTTCCTTCATCACCGTTTCCATCTCTTTGTGAATTCGCTTCACTTCGGATAACCCTATCTGGTGGATTTGCTCGGGAGTAAGTGACGTGGTGGTGATGTTGCGGATATTCATTTGATACCACGCGCTGCCATCAGGCAGATCGCTTAGACCAACAGTTTCGCGTGCCCCGGGAATATAACTATCCACCATGAATTTTTTGAGCTCGGCGAAGGCAGGAATAATCTGATTGGTGAGCATCATGCCAGCCTCGGCCAGCAAACGATCCTGATCAGCCTTTGGCACATCGGCAGGAAAACTGGTGAAAGCCAGGAGAATGGGATTTTTCAGAGGTTCTGCCACCATCTGACTTTGGATTTGGTCCGGCACATCGCGCAAGGTGATTCGAGGCTCGGTAATTTTGCTTTCCAATCCTTTTTTGAGCAGAACCATGGTTTGATTTACAACTGTTGGCACCCCCTTGAGCCGTGTCAGAATATTCTCATAGTCCTTCACCGTCTTGCGCGGCATGACTTCCAGCAATTGAGGCACATCCTGCTGCACCCCTCCCAGTTGATTAATGGCAAGATATTCGCCTTTGAACCGGGTTCCTTCGATCTCATGTTTAATTCGCTCTTTTAAAAGGTCATAATTGAGTTGATTCGCCTGGTCCAGTTTCGTGCGGTCGATGGATTGAAGAGCCTTAAGCGGAATTTGAAGCAGTTTCTTTCGGTGTTCAATGGCTTTCAGTGAATTATCAGTCCAGCGGTCATTTTGGCCGGGATAACCCACGTAAGTCGCCCACTCGGGATACTCATGCATCAGGTACTCCCAATGAATCTGGTAAAGTTCCTGGATTCGTTCTGTGTCTGCCTTGTGGGACTTATTCTCGATAAGACTTTGGCAGAGCTCCGAATAAGAAGTATTTGTTTGAGCCTTGAGCGAGGAACAACCAAGCACTAGCGCAATGATGGAGAGTAAAACCCGATGCATGGACACATGTCTTACCTCAAACTCTAAAAATAAGCAACCCACGGCCTTGCGACCGTGGGTTTAAATCACTCCCAGTGCGATAATCGCACTCAAGTTACATATGAGCGATCATGTTCTCACCGAATTCGGAACACTTGATTTCGGTGGCGCCTTCCATCATGCGCGCAAAGTCATACGTGACGCGCTTCGATCCAATCGCGCCATTGAGGCCCTTGATGATCAGGTCGGCAACTTCTGTCCAGCCGAGATAGCGGAACATCATTTCACCGCTGAGAACGACGCTACCCGGATTGACCTTGTCCTGGTTCGCATACTTTGGAGCCGTACCGTGCGTGGCTTCAAAGATGGCGTGACCGGTGACGAAATTAATATTTCCACCGGGAGCGATACCGATGCCACCCACTTGAGCCGCCAGGGCGTCGGATAGATAATCGCCGTTCAAATTGAGCGTGGCGATGACATCGAAGTCTTCCGGCCGGGTCAGCACCTGTTGCAGGGCAATGTCAGCAATCGCATCCTTGATGAGAATGGCACCGCCCTTGAGGGCAGCCTTCTGCTCTTCATTGGCAGCCGCTTCACCTTTTTCCTTCTTGGTTTTCTCCCACTTGGCCCAGGTGTAAACCTTGTCGCCGAAAATACGTTCCGCTGCGGAGTAACCCCAATCGCGGAAGGCACCCTCAGTAAACTTCATGATGTTACCCTTGTGAACAATCGTAACGCTCTTGCGCTTCTCGCGGATGGCATATTCGATGGCCGATTTGATCAACCGGATCGTGCCGACATTCGAGACCGGCTTGATGCCCAATCCCACCTGCACGGGAATGTGCGAGGCATCGTGGTCAGGTGATGCAAGCTTCATGTAATCAGCAATGGCTTGCTTGGTCCCGAAACGAATCTTGGCAAAATCTTTTGGAAAATTTTGGGCAAGAAATTCGAGAACTTTTTGGGCTTCCGGCGTGCCGCCAGCGTACTCAATGCCGGCGTAGATGTCCTCAGTGTTTTCACGGAAGATTACCATCTCCACTTTTTCCGGATGCTTCACCGGGGAAGGCACACCAGTAAAGTATTGAACCGGACGCAGGCAAACATAAAGGTCCAGCATCTGCCGCAGTGCGACATTCAGCGAACGGATTCCGCCGCCAACCGGAGTGGTAAGCGGACCTTTGATACCGACCAGGAATTCCTTGAAAGCATCCACGGTGTCATCCGGCAACCAATTATCAAACTTATTTTTGGAAGCTTCGCCGGCGAAGACTTCGAACCATGAAACCTTGCGCTTGCCGCCATAGGCTTTTTGCACCGCCGCATCAAACACGCGCTGGCTGGCAGCCCAAATGTCGGGACCTGTGCCGTCGCCGCGAATGAAAGGGATGATTGGATTTTCGGGAACATTGAGCTTCCCGTTCTGAATCGAGATCTTGCCGCCTGCAGGCGGCGTAATGTCTTTATAGGGCATGTTGCTGTTGAGTTATGGGATTTGAAATGTCATCAGGCGACGACCGGGAACTTGGTCGCCGAAACCTCCACCGCCGTGGCGAAATGAGCTTTGACCTGGGCGACAGTGCTTGGAACGGTGAGACCATGCTTTTCACGGAGGTATTCCACCGAGGAGGCATGTTCAATAAACTTATCAGGCCAGCCAATCCGCACTACCGGTGTCTGGATTTGCTTTTCACTGAAGAGCTCAAGGACGCTGCTGCCGTAACCGCCAGGCAGTACGTGATCTTCCAGCGTGACCACCAAATCGGCAGCGCGACCGTAGAATTCCGTGGTACCGGCATCAATCGGTTTGGTAAACCGTGGATTGACAATGGCTACGTCAAAACCTTCAGCCGTCAGTTCCATCGCCGCCTTGCGCGCGACACTCATCATATTACCGAGACCAAACAGGGCGACCTTGCGTCCGCCAGTGTTAAAGAAATTCTGGATGACTTCGGCTTTGCCAATCTCCAACATCCTGGGCTGATCCTTGATGGGCACACCTTCACCCGCACCACGAGGATAACGAATGAAGGTAGGATGGTTTTGATGCGTGGCAGTAAACATCATATCCACCAGTTCATCTTCATCCTTGGGCGCCATGGCAATGATGTTGGGCACGCAACGGAGATAAGAAATATCAAACAGACCATGGTGGGTCGGACCGTCCTGAGGAGAAAGACCGGCGCGATCCATGCAGAAAATAACGGGCAGATCCTGCAAAGCCACATCATGAATGATGATGTCATAAGAGCGTTGGAGGAAAGTGGAATAGATGGCGCACACAGGATGGAATCCCATCGTGGCCATACCCGCGGCAAACAGAACAGCATGCTCTTCAGCAATGCCAACGTCGTAATACTTTTGCGGCATGGCCTTCTCCAGGAACTTCAATCCTGTTCCGCTCGGCATGGCCGCTGTGATGCCTACGATATTGTTGTTGTTCTGACAAAGTTTGACCATGGTTTGGCCAAACACATCCTGCCAGGCGGGAGCAACTCCAGGCTTGGCTGCGGGAGACGCACCCGTTTGAACGTCGTATGGTCCGGTGCCGTGAAACTTTTCAGGTTGTTGAATGGCGACATCATAGCCCTTCCCTTTTTTGGTCAAGACATGGAGAACGACGGGATGATCGCAGGTCTTTGCAAACTCCAGGCAGTTGATGAGCAATGGCAGATCATGACCATCGATCGGTCCCAGGTAACGCAAGCCCATTTCTTCGAAGATCAGGCTGCTGCCAAAGCCGCCACGCCCATCGGATTCGGTGCTGGCGGGATTCTGCTGGAGGGTAATGTCATTGACAGCTCCCTTGAACGCTTCTTCGGCCTTATGACCAAGTTTAATCGCAAGATCGCCTTTGGGCATACGGCGCAACCAGCGCTCAAAATCCTTCTGCAACCGGTTGTATCGCGGATTGGTGATCAGCTTGTTGAGGTAGCTGGCAATGGCACCCACGTTCTTGGCAATGCTCCACTCATTGTCGTTGAGGATGCCGATGAACTTCTTGGTCGTGGTGGAAATGTTGTTCAGACCTTCAAAAGAAATGCCGTTGGTCAGTGCGGCATCGCCGAAGATGGAAATTATCTGTTCATCAGTCCCGCGTTGATCGCGAGCGGCGCACATTCCCAGCGCGGCCGAGAGCGCAGTGCCCGCGTGACCCGCACCATAGCAATCGTGCTCACTCTCCGTCCGCAACGCAAAGCCATTGAGACCATCGGTGGTGCGAATGGTATGAAAGCGATCTTTACGGCCGGTAAGAATTTTGTGGACATAAATCTGATGGCTGACATCCCAGACAAATTTGTCCTTGGGAGTGGTAAACACATAGTGCAAAGCCATTGTCAGTTCAACAACTCCCAGGTTGGGTCCCAAGTGACCACCATTCTTGGAAAGTTTGGTGATCAGCTCATAGCGAATTTCTTCCGCCAGTTGATGCAATTGTGGGAGGGTCAGTTTTTTGACGTGCGCCGGGCCGTCGATCATGTCCAGGTATCTACTCATATTTTGGTTGCTCTTCTTCTGATAAATCGTTGGAAAGCGGGGTGAGGGTCGTCTCACCCGAGGAACTCTTTTCCAGTTTCTGAATTTTCAATTCTGCATCAGCCAACTTTGTCTGGCACGCCTTTGCCAAACGTGTGCCCTCTTCAAATTTAGACAACAATGCTTCCAAAGGTAGGTCGCCCGATTCCATCGCGTCAACGATGGACTCAAGCTTTTTCAGCGCCTCTTCAAAGGGCAAATTTTCCAAACTCGCCGCATCTGCGGTCTTTAATGCCTTTGGCATATTTGAAAAATTAAGATAAGAGAGGCTTTTCGTCTAGCATGTTATCGGCGGCCATTAGCAAATCTACTTGCTGCAGAAGTAACTGTAAACTGCCCCTTTTCTCAAAACGACAAGCCATAACTCGTGTAAAAATCTCTAATTGCTGTTTTTTTGGCTGAGCAACGTCTCTCAGGCCTTTCCACTGCGCATGGTTTCCTTAAATCTCCCGACCCCATGAATTGAGCCTTGGAGGCCGGTGTCATCGGGAATTCTTTAGCAACACCATTCCTCATGAAAGGATTTACAAGCTGAGAAAAAACAGGGGTGATGACAGAAAAGCGATTTTTTAGGGCAAAGAAGCTTTACGGCGCCTATGAAAATTGCTTTTCAACCAAACACCGCAACCCGGACAGTAGGTGATTGGCTGCTTGTTTCCCGAAGTGTCTCCAGAAGAACGGAAAGCACTGCCGATGGTTAAGTCCACGCCACAGCGTTCGCAACGGCCATTTTCCAAATCTTCGCCACAGCCATAACAATGCCGAACGACACAAACCTTGATGTTCTTTTTGCAGCACGGGCAATGGGGAGAGCCTTTGGTCCAGGATAAAAACAACCGCAAAATAATTAAACCGGCACTGGCTGGAACGAACCATAGGATCGCAGGCGCTCCGTGGTTTACATAGGCCAGAATGACCGGAGCGATCGTTAGAAGGAAAAGTCCAAGACCTACAGCGTAAACCCATGGACCCCGGTGCTGCCGCTTTGCAAATTCTTCTGCATAGGAGAATTTGGCAGGGAGTCCACCTTCGCGAGAGATTTCCGTTTCGTCATTCCAATCAGGTACATCCATAATACATCGAAGGAACCATTTCCATTAACCTTAATGCAATTGATTGCCCCCTGGTTCAACAGCAACTTTATCTGCCCGACTTGTCGGAGTCGAGATTAAGAAGTGTGAGCGGTAACAAAATTCTTTTGAAAAGCGTCCTTAGGCATGCTTACTCAAAATTAAAGCCCTGCAGGCCGACAGCTCTATTTATCCTTTTGCGAACTGACGCTGAGCTTTAAATCCTTTGCATTCACAACATAAGTGAAACGTCCAGGCCCAAGTGCCTGCTCACCTTGATACTTCGCAGGCTCGGCCTTCAGTCGATTGGTGCCAATGGAGAGGCTCAGGTAAGGATCCGGATACGCCATGGCTAGAATTTGATATTCCGTTGCTTCCCCACTCTTGATATCGCCGAACTTGTTTTCATTCACCACCACGTTCGAAAAGTCTGCGCCCGATTCGTTTCGGACGCGGACATACGTCGAAGTGTTGGAATCGCAACCGAGCAAGGAAGCCAGGAGAATCAAGAGAGCGGCTGATCGAACAATTGGCTTCATCATGTAAGTAAGCCATCACAATCCAAATAATTCGCGCAAATCACAAGGTCTTTTTTAACGGGAAGCTAATCAAGATCGCGGATCGTACTTTGCCACAGAACTGCGTTACGCAGTTACCCATCATCTACTGTGCTGCGAACCTCGCCGGTCTTTAACCGCGTCTTGAGTTTTTGCCCCGCTCTTACTTGCTTGTCAGAGTAGATGAGTGCGCCAGTTTCCGCATCCAGGGTAATGGAATAGCCACGCGCGAGAACTTGTTCAGGGCCTAGCAGGCGCAACCGTGCGTTAAGGGTGGCCAAGCGGCTCTGGCAATTCTGCAAGTGGTGGCCCGCCTGTTCATGCAAGCGATTTTGCGCTTGATTGAGCAATTCCCGGCGCTGCTTGAGCAACTGACGTGGACGCACGCGTTGGAGTCGCTCAAAAAGGTTTCGCCAGTCCGTTTGCTGATTGCGAACACCGTGCTTGGCGCAGCGCAGCAGACTGGATCTCAGGTCATCAAGGTGTTGCAGGAATTCGTTAACGCGACGACTGGGATGCGTGCGCTGGAGTCGTTGCAAAAGATGCACCATCTCGTACTCCTTATCCTCGAGGCGCTGGCGGAAAAGTTCGCGCATGCGGGCGTTCACTGCGGAAAGGAACTGACAACTGGCAACCACGTCCTGAGTGATGATTTCAGCAGCCGCGCTGGGAGTGGCGGCCCGGAAATCAGCAACAAAATCACTGATTGTGAAATCAATTTCATGGCCGACGGCGGAGACCACGGGGAGTTGTGATTCAAAAATGGCGCGGGCGACAACTTCTTCGTTAAACGCCCAAAGATCTTCGAGACTGCCGCCACCGCGGGTAATCAGTATGAGGTCAAGTGGCTGGCCTGACGCAGGAGACATTTTCGAATTCCATTCATTGAGTAGCCGGATCGAAGCGGCGATTTCCTCAGCCGCCCCCTGCCCTTGCACGCGGCAAGGAGCGAGAATTATTTCCAACGCCGGATTGCGGCGTTGAATGACGTGCAGGACATCGCGAATAGCCGCGCCGGTCGGGGAAGTAACGATGCCGATACACTGCGGGAAACGTGGCAGGGCGCGCTTGCGTTCCTGGGCGAATAACCCTTCCGTGTTCAGTTTTTGTTTCAGCTTCTCGAACGCGGCTTGCAATGCCCCAACACCCTGCAGTTCGACGGCGGTGACCCGCATTTGATACTGACCACGGGGAACATAAACCGTGAGCTCACCTTGCAGGATGACTTTGCGGCCGTCTTGAATGAAATTGCGGCTGTCCCGGGCATCATTGCGAAACAAAACACAACTGAGTTGCGATTCAACATCCTTGATGGTGAAATAAAAGTGGCCGGAACTTTGCGCGCGAAAGTTGGTCACTTCACCAGTCACCCAAACCTGGCCAATCTGGCGTTCAAGCAATCCCTTTACCTTGGAAGTCACTTCGGAAACGGTGAGCACAGTGCGGGTTGCTTCCCGGGGAAACAACTCACCAAAATCCCATTGTGATTTGACTGGCTTGGCCATGTTACGACCTTAATTTACTTCTTTTGCCATACAACCGCCACCATGAGCTCCATTTATATGGCTGAGGCTCAAGATTGTTGTTCGACGGGACGATTGGGAATGGATTCTGAAATACGAATAATGCTGCGGGCACGACCGGTGGTTTCTTCGATATCCACAACCGCGCCTTGCAGCTTCACTCCATTTTCGGCGACCGTGAAACGTTGCGGCTGGAGTGTTAAAAAGCGCTTGACGACGGCATCAATGTCACGGCCAATGACGCTATCGTGCGGACCGGTGAAGCCGGCATCGGTTAAATAAGCTGTGCCTCCGGGAAAGACTTGTTCATCCGCCGTCTGGACATGGGTATGGGTGCCGACGACTGCACTGACCTGGCCATCCAGCATGCGGGCCAGTGCAATTTTCTCAGAGGTTGCTTCCGCATGGAAATCGACAAAAATGATCTTCGCTTTTTGGCGCAACTTCTCGACTTCTGCTCGTGCGTAGGTGAAGGGATTCTCCAGAGGTGGCATGAAGGTGCGGCCTTGCAGGTTAAGAATGGCCACGGGTGCCTGGCTGGGAGGTTGAAAGATGTAACTGCCCTGGCCAGGCGTCCCCTGAGGATAATTGAGCGGGCGGATAAAACGGGATTCATTTTGGAGCAAACCAATGACTTCCTTTTGATCCCAGAGATGGTCACCGCTGGTTATAATGTGGACGCCAGCAGCAAAAATTTCCTCCGCAGTCTTGGGAGTAATACCGGAACCACCCGCGGAGTTTTCTCCGTTGGCTATGATAACATCCAATTCATGCTGCCGACGCAAACGAGGGAGGAGTTCTTTCACCGCCCGCCGCCCTGGTTCGCCCACAATATCTCCAATAAACAGAATCTTCACCTCCGCATAAAGTAATACGTGGAGAGGCCAAGGCAAGCTTTTGCCAATGTCCAACCTTGAAAATCAGCGGCACCAAATCATGGCATAGCGGCAAAAGCTACATTGTCTGGCAGCTTTTGGGAGAATTGGATGGCTCAGTTTACAGGAAGGAAGTGCAGAGTCTGTTGCCTATCCAGTTAATTCGATTTGGGCTGCCTGGCTTCAATATTCTTCAAAAGACTCCGCTTCCGCTCCTGGTAACTTTCATCAGTGACGTCCTTAAGCTGTTCGCGAGCTTCATCAAATCGGTTTGCGTTGAGTTTGAAACGGGCAAGATGAAGATAAACCCCCTGCTTTTCGAAATCACTGGCAGCAAGATTTAAAACATTGGTCCAGGCGTTCAGGGCGGCATCAGTCGGAGTTGGTTTAATCCCATAATATGTTTGTGCCAGATCCTGGGCTAATTTGAAGTTCTTCGGGTCGAGCTTCAAAGCCTGCTGGTAAAGTCCCAGTGCCTTTATAAACACTTGTTGTTCATCCAGGTGGTAATAAACCATCGCTTCCTTGCGAAAGAGGGAGACGGTGTCGGCAAAGTTGCTCAGGTAAAGAGGTTCAACCGGATCGATTTCGATCGCTTTGGAGTAATACTCGAAAGCCTTCTTTACGGGGCCGTGTTCACCGTAATAATTGGCCAGATTATTCCAGGAAGCGCCATTCTTTGGATCCAGTTCGCGGGCTTTCTCCCATTGTTGGGAGGCAGCATGTTCATCGCCCGTCTGATTCAGGAAACTGCCATAGGTCAGGCGGGCAGGAGCATAATCAGGGTAGCGGTGAATTAATTCATCATACGATTTTCTGACTGGGACCAAACGCTTTCGTATCCGTTCGCCAAGATCAGAGCTGGATGCCTCTCCGGTTTTCTTGCTGACGGTTTTACTTTCTTGACGCCATTTATCCACTTCGGCCTGGGCGGCATCATCTTCCTGCATCACTTTCTGGAATTCCTTTTCAACTGGGTCGTTCGGAACCGCGACAGAAATGCCAACAGTTTGATTGGCAAGATTGCTGATGGCTGCCGGCTGGTTAGTGGCTACCAGAACGCCAAGAAGGCCGATCAACAAATCACTCATGAAGACAGCCTAGCAGCTTGCCTCAAGAAACGCCAAGCAGGCAATTGTAACCAGAATGAAACCAGGAGTTTGATGACATCATTGATGAGCCAGATTGGGATTTCACAAAGTTCAGAAGACAACATTCTTGAAACAATATAGTTGAATGCGCATTACGACTGGGGAACGTTACGCCTGCGAGGGGTTATGACAGTTACTTACGACGCAATCATCATCGGCACCGGCCAGGCAGGACCATCTCTGGCAGAGCGTTTGAGCCAGGCTGGCATGAAGGTCGCAATTATCGAACGGGAACGGTTCGGCGGTACCTGTGTCAACACGGGCTGCACCCCCACAAAAACAATGGTGGCAAGTGCCTATGCCGCACATCTCGCACGACGCGCTGGCGATTTTGGAGTTGTCATTAATGGGCAAGTCAGCGTGGACATGAAACGGGTCAAGGCCCGGAAGGATGAGATCGTAAATAATTCAAGCAAATCAGTTGAATCATGGCTTCGAAACATGCGCAACTGCACGGTCTACCTGGGATCGGCGCGATTCGAATCGGCTCACACCGTGAGAGTGGGTGACACAGTGCTTGGTGCAGAGCGGACTTTTATCAATGTGGGCACACGGGCACGCATACCGGCTTTGCCGGGAATCGACCAGGTTCCCTTTACCACAAACTCATCGCTGTTAAACATCGATTTGGTTCCCGAGCATCTCATCACAATCGGAGGCAGTTATATCGGGTTGGAGTTTGGACAAATGTTCCGCCGTTTTGGAAGCCGCGTGACCATAGTCGAAATGGCGCCCCGTTTGATTCAACATGAAGATGAAAATGTTTCCGCCGCCATCAAAGACATTTTGGAACATGAGGGAATTGACATACGTCTGAACGCCACCTGCATCAGCTTTGGAAGAAAAGGAGGACAAATCACAGCCGGGCTCGATTGTGCAGAGGGCCCGCCGGAGGTAACCGGGTCGCACCTGTTGCTGGCGGTCGGGCGTCAGCCAAATACAGATGATCTTGGCTTGGACAAGGCAGGCATCCGCGTGGACAAGCATGGCTACCTCGTGGTGGATGATGAACTTAAAACCAACGTTCCCGGTGTCTGGGCTTTGGGCGATTGCAATGGGAAGGGCGCTTTCACTCACACGGCGTACAATGACTTTGAAATCGTGGCGGCCAACTTATTGGATAAGGAATCGCGCAAAGTGAGCGACCGTATTCCCGCCTATGCACTCTACATCGATCCGCCACTCGGCAGAGCGGGCATGACGGTGGATCAAGTCCGAAAATCCGGGCGCCCGGCGCTGATTGGCACCCGCCCCATGACGCACGTCATGCGTGCGGTGGAAAAGGGTGAGACTCTGGGTCTCATGCAGGTTGTAATCGACAATGAAACGAAGCAAATCCTCGGCGCGGCAATACTGGGCACTGGCGGCGACGAAGTCATTCATTGCATCCTGGACACCATGTATGCCAAGGCCCCCTTCTCTGTTTTGCAACGGGCTATGCACATACACCCCACGGTTTCAGAACTCATCCCAACAATGCTTGGAGAACTGCAATTGTTGTGAGGAACGCATTTGACTTTATCTATTTTTCCGCTCCGGCTCACTTCCCGATACAAAACTGACTGAAAATCGAATCCAATATATCCTCGGTCGTGGTCTTGCCTACAATTTCGCCGACCGCATTCACCGCAATCCGTAAATCCATTGCGACCAACTCCAACGTCTCATCCCCCTTGAGCGCCGTGATGGTTCGCTGTGTGGCTGACCGGGCGCGATTCAGTGCCTCCTGGTGACGCGAATTAATCATCACTTGCAACATTTCCGCCCGGATTTCTCCTGCCCACACCATTGATTTGATGGCATCCTTTAGAGTTTCAATCCCCTTCCCGCTCAGGCAACACACCTCAACCACAGGAGCATGAATTCCCGTTTGCAAATCCAGCTTCGCCGGTAAATCCATTTTGTTGCGAACAAGGATTCGCTTCTTGTCGCTGAACTCTGCCAGGTAATTCTCATCCGCCATCGTCAGCGGCTCGGACGCATCCAACACGTGCAAAATAAACTCCGCCTTCGACAATGTCTCACGGCTGCGTCGGATTCCTTCAACCTCGATTTCATCTCCCGCTTCGCGCAATCCCGCTGTATCGACAAAAACAATCGGCAATCCACGCACATTGGCCGTCTCTTCAATCGTATCCCGGGTTGTCCCAGGTATGTGAGAAACAATCGCGCGGTCTCGCCCCAACAGTTGATTGAGCAAACTCGATTTCCCCGCGTTCGGACGCCCTATGATCGCAGCACGAATGCCCCGGCGTAAAATCTGCCCCTCATTGGAAGTGCGAAGCAGTTCCTCCATAAACTCCAGGCCCCGCTCCAATCTTCCAATTAATTTAACCTTTGTGTCGGGTGAGATGTCCTCGTCTGGAAAATCGATATGAGCTTCCACATGCGCGAGCGTTTTTACCATGTCATCCCGCAGAGCATTAATCCTTTGGGAAAGCTTCCCTGCGAGTTGTTCATTCGCGGCAGTAAGGGCCAATTCCGTCCGGGCGTGAATTAAATCAGCCACCGCTTCGGCTTGAGCCAGGTCGATACGGCCATTCAGAAAAGCCCGCTTCGTAAATTCGCCGGGCTCCGCCAGCCTCGCGCCATTTTCCAACACGGTGTCCAAAACCAGCTTCGCCGGCAGCAAACCTCCGTGGCAGGTAATCTCCACCACATCTTCACGGGTCAACGTCCTTGGTGCACGCATGACCGCCAACAAGACCTCGTCCACGCTCTGTCCGTGACGAATGATTCTTCCATAATGGATCGTGTGAGTCGGCGCAGCAGACGGATTTATTGAAGACTTGCCAACGGGTTGAAAGCTCTTGTCCGCAATGCTTAACGCTTCCCGCCCTGAAAGACGAATAACGGCCAACCCACCTTCACCCAAAGGAGTTGCGATGGCGGCAATGGTGTCATCGAGTAGCATTGTGGCCGCGGCTCAGTTATTGATGTCCATGGCAATTGCCACGTGCATTTTCAGCATCCTGACCTTCAAGAAATAGACGAGCCTTCTGATAACTCTTTTTATGAAGATAATGGAGCAACTCGGGTGCAGTCTGAACTGGTAATTGGCGCGTCAGCTCATCCAGCCTGGCAAAAACCGGCAGCAGATTTGGCTTGGGATTGGTTGTGGGCATGGCTTTCACCTTTTCATCCAGCTCAACCAGGGTTTGCAAAATACTCTGTTCCGTTCCAGTCATAATTAAGTATTAACCTCGTATCCTCCTTTACTCAAAACATTTTAGACCGACCGGACGGGCACCACCCATCAGGATACAGGTTTCCCGATTACATTCAATATTACATCAAATACTTACATTACTGAGCACTTTATTGCTTTGAAAAAATAAGGATTTAAAGATAATCCGCGTCAATGACAATTAGTAGTACAAAACAGCCTGCCAGACCGTTGTTCCTAGGTATCGAAGGGGGCGGCACTCGTACCGTGGCCCTGCTTGCCGACGCCCGCAGGCATTTTCTTCATCGATTTGAAGCCGGGCCAGCAAATGTAAAACTCCTCAACGATGCTCAACTGGTTCGCCTCCTGCGCTCCATCGCTGAGGCTTTTCCGCAGCCCGATGCTTTGGCGATCGGCATGGCTGGTGCACGCACTGAGAACGATTGGGAACGCATTCGCAACGCTGCCTCCAAGGTCTGGACTCAAATCCCCGCGTACGCGACCAACGATCTGGAAACAGCGCTGACTGCCACGGACGAAAAGGACGTTGAAGACGCTGAAGCACGAATATTGATGCTTAGCGGAACTGGCTCCTGCTGCTATGGCCGCAATCGGGCGGGCAAGACCGGCAAGATCGGCGGCTGGGGACATATTCTAGGCGATAAAGGGAGTGGTTACGAAATTGGTCTCCGTGCCCTGAAGGCAGTCGTATTCTACTATGACCGCGACGGCGCCTGGGCCCGGCTCGGTCAGCAGCTTTTGCATCGACTGGAACTAAACGAGCCTAATGAACTGATTGCCTGGGCTCAGGCAGCCAACAAAACCACCATCGCCAGCCTGGCCACGGAGGTTTTTGTCGCCTGGAAAAAAGGCGATAAGATTGCGGCTGATATTCTTGCCAGTGCCGAGTCCAGCTTGGTGGAAGACGCAGTTGCTTGTGCTAGGCAATTGGCGAATCCGAAAGCGCCGGTTCATTTTATTCTCTCGGGCAGCGTTCTTTTGAAGCAGCCGCAATTTACCAGGGGCATTTCCAATAAACTCAAAAAGCTCTGGCCTGGCGCGCAGGTTACCCCTCTTGAGCGGGAGAGTGTCTGGGGCGCTGTCATTCTGGCCCAAAAGATTTGGAGTGGCCACTCGGCATCGCTGAAGCCAGTCCGGTCCACCAGGAAAACAATTGTTAAGTCGCACGTTCCCGAATTGCCCTTGTCCCAGATGGCAAAACTTTCTCCCACGGAACAGCGCAATCCACGCTCCCTGAACCTGGATAAACTGCCGCTCTCTCAGTCCATCGAACTGATGTTGTCGGAAGACGCCGCGATTCCCCAGGCAATTCTGCAGGAGCGCGATCACATCGAGCAGGCGGTAAAATACATTTCCCAGGCATTCAAAAAAGGTGGCAGACTTTTCTATGTTGGCGCAGGCACCAGCGGTCGCCTGGGAGTGCTCGATGCCAGCGAATGTCCCCCCACTTTTCGTAGCGATCCTGAGATGGTTCAGGGAATTATTGCCGGTGGCCAGGGTGCCCTTTGGCGTTCTGTTGAAGGAGCCGAAGATGATCCGGTTGCCGGTGCCAGAGCCATAGAATTTCGTTCCGTAACCAGCAAGGACGTGGTGGTCGGAATCGCGGCCAGTGGTCGCACCCCGTTCGTTTGGGGTGCGTTGGGTGAAGCAAAAGGTCGCGGAGCCAGGACAATACTCGTCGGCTTTAATCCTTTCTTAAACATTCCGGGGGATGCCCGGCCCGATATTGTGATCACTCCCAATGTGGGACCCGAACTGCTCACCGGCTCCACTCGTCTCAAAGCCGGCACGGCCACCAAGCTCATCCTGAATATTTTCACCACGCTGGCCATGGTTCGTATCGGCAAAGTCGTCAGCAATTTGATGGTAGACCTGAATCCTTCAAACACCAAGCTGCGTGACCGCGCCGTAAGAATTATTCAAGAATTGAAAGGCGTGGATTATGCCACCGCCCAGACAGCATTGGAAAAGTCCGAATGGGTAATAAAGAAAGCCGTGGCGACGCTCGATCGAAGGGCCAAATCAAAATCCAGTTAGCACCCCCGGTTTAAGGGAAGAGAGTGAGCTTACCTTGCATCGAGACCAGCTCGGTAAGCACCCTCGCCAATCCGCTGCTGATAATCAGCAATACCCCGCCTATGCGATAAAGGCCGAAGGACTGCGACTGCGGCGGATCTGGATCAAGCAGCCTGGGAAATCGATGGTACAGCACCGAGAGGGAAAGCACCATTCCCATACACAGGGTAATCCATGGATTCATGGCCGGCAGAGCGTCAAGCATTCGTACCGGGAGCATCGGACCTATCGTATATGCTATCAATGTGAAGCATTGAGTATAGGTGTTCCGGCCGCGAAAAGTTTCCCCCGCTGATTTGACCAGTTGCGCTCCGATAAAAACCACGGCCAGACTCGCGACAATCGATGTTATTAGAATACCAAATTTGAAGGATTCTTTGTGCGCGGATCATTTAAGAGTAATGTTGCGACTTCATCTGCTTGCGGCCGGTTTGATCGGCTGCTTAACCACTCTCACGATTGCTCGAACCCAACCCAACCCTCATTTACGCCCAAGCTTCGAGCCTGACGTCGATCGGCTTGCCCGGAAAACTATCCACCAATAAATATCTCCTTTTCTTCTGTATCGTAAAAAGCTTTACTGATTACGATGAAAGTCAATTTAGGCATCTGGGATAAACTTACCCAGGCGGTTATTTTCCTGGTGATGCTGGCCTTCCTTATTGGCGTCGGTATCTGGTATATGCCGCTCGTTAATCAAAACGAGCGTCTCCGGAAGGAAATTTTGCGGTTAGACACCCAGTTGCACCAGGAGGAGGAGAACTCCAGGAAAATCAAGACATCCCTCGAATCGCAGCGTGATCCCAGAACTGTGGAACGCCTTGCCCGTGAGCGCCTGGGTTATGCCAAAACTGGAGAGACCGTCATCCGTTTTGAAGAACCGGTGCAGGGCAACGTGGCTCAACACTGAACTTTCAGTCACTGGGCCGGCTCAAACGGTAAGAATTTCTTTTTCCTTTTGCGCCAGGTGACCGTCAATCTTGGCAATATAACTATCCGTCAGCTTCTGGATTTCCTTTTCCGCCCCTTCGACCAAATCCTCGGTCACACCGCCGGCTTTCTCTTCTTTCTTCAATGCTTCCATACCGTCGCGGCGCACATGGCGAATGGCCACACGCCCATCCTCCGCCATCTTTTTCACCACCTTGATAAACTCCTGGCGGCGCTCCTGGCTCAGATCAGGCAAAACAATCCGGATGAATTTTTTATCCACGGCTGGATTTAATCCGAGATTGCTTTTCTGAATGGCTTTCTCAATGGGATGCACGGTCCCGGCGTCCCATGGCTGAATTAAAAGCATGCGGGGTTCAGGTGTTGTGATACCTGCCAACTCGCGAATCCGCATTTGCGAGCCGTAAACTTCCACTAAAATATTTTCGACGAGCGAGGGAGATGCCTTGCCGGTGCGCACGCCGGAAAACTCATGCTGCACAACCTCCTCCGTCTTAATCATTTTCTCTTCCGTCTCCAGTAAAATATCGTCCAATGCCATAGTAAGGAGACACTAGCAAATGAATCACCGGCTGTATAGTGGCAAACCTGTTCCGCATTTTAGCGGCAAGTGGAACCGAGGGTAATGGACTCCAAACACGAATGTCTGCTCCCCTGAGCTCCAAGCTCACTGCGCATGATGTCGATGCGGTCCGCCGTCCACTCCCCAAAGATTCGATCTGTCGAGCCACGCGCCAAATCGCCAAGCATCTTTACGTCACGAGCGTGCAAATTCTGAATTCGTCCCAAGGTCAGATGACCGCTGAAAATCTTTGCATCCACCTCCGTCGTAAAAGGTGAAACCGCTTTGCTCAACACTGCCTGCAAGGCTCTGAGATTGCCACTGTCATCACTCACTCCGACCCAAATTACCCGTGGACGCCGTTCATTCGGGAAGAATCCAATCCGTTCAGCCTTGAGGTGAACCAGAGGAAATTCACTACAACTCCTTTTCACTGCTGCAGACAATTCAGACACCGCATCGCTGGGAACATTCCCCAAAAACCGAAGTGTCAAATGACACTGATCCATCCGGGTCCAGCGCACACTCCCACCCGGCAAATTCAGACGCAGTTCCGATTGCACGCGCTTCAGCTCCTCTTTGACGAACTCAGGAACCGGCAACGCAATAAACAATCGAAAGATCTCCACGATCTTTTCAATCTCCGGCATTATCCATTCTCAAGCTGGTTCCTGCTGACTGATGCAATGGAAGGAACCAAGGCCCCAAATCAGTTCGGTCGAATCCACTCCCACCACCCGTCGATCAGGAAAACATTTTTGCAATATCGCCAGGGCCTTTGCGTCATTCGCATGGCGATAGGTCGGAACCAAAACCATTTGGTTCGCAATGTAAAAGTTAGCATAACTTGCGGGCAAACGCTGGCCATCATACTCCACCAGGCCTGGCATGGGTAGTTCCACCACATTGAGCAACTTCCCATCCTGATCCTTCATCACACGCAACCGCTTCAAGTTCTCCTGCAACAACTCGTAATTTTCATCCTTTGGATCTTCCTCCACCACCGCAACTACCGTCGTCGGATTTACGAACCGGGTGATATCATCGATATGCCCGTCCGTATCATCGCCCACGATTCCCTCGCCCAACCAAAGCACGTTGGTTACGCCGAGATAATCCTTTAAATATTGTTCAATCTGTTGCTTATTGAGATGCGGATTTCGATTTGGATTCAACAGACAGGCATCGGTGGTTAAAACCGTACCTCTCCCATTCACCTCGATGGAACCACCTTCCATGACTATGCCAGGCGAAAACAGAGGCAACCTCCTCAGTTTCGCCACATGTTGAGGGACGGCGTCATCAAGATCGAAGGGAGGATATTTGTTTCCCCAGGCATTATAACCCCAGTCAACAATGGCCCGCTCAAGCTGCCCGTTTTGTTCGCGCACCAGGAAAATCGGCCCGTGATCGCGACACCATGGCTCATACGCCGGAAAATAATGGAAATGCACCCGCTCCAGTGGAGTTTTTTCCTTCCTTAACAGATCCTTTACCCATGCTTCCATTTCCGGATTCCAGACATTGATGTTCACTTCTTCCACCCGGACCAAATGGCGGATGAGCTCGGCATAAACCGGCGGCACAGTATCGTATTTATCGGGAAAACTGATTCCCTCAGGTCGCGGCCAGGTGAACCACGTACTTACGTGGGTTTCCCACTCGGCGGGCATCCGATAGCCAAGTTTTGCTGGTGTGTCCGTATTCAATTCGACATCCAATCTAAATCACTTGGAGCAAAAAATAACCGCATCACTGCCTTAGGGCAACGGCTCTCCGCGCGATGCCAGCAACAGTCGATACCACTCATCACGTGTCAATTCCAAGTCCGCCGCCTTCAGGGCTTCGCGAATACGATCGCCGTTGGTTGAGCCCACAATTGGAACGATTTTGCTTGGATGTTTCAGCAACCAGGCGAGCGCTATCACCATCCGGCTTGTCCCGCGCGCCTTCGCCACGGCATCCAATACCGGCAAAATACGGTCCGCGCCAGACGCTTTCTTCTTCTCCTCGGAAACGTTCCCGTTGGAACTGCCCAACATGCCGCCCGCCAGTGGACTCCATGCCAGCGGAGTCATCTTCTCAACCATGCATTGGTCCAGCGTTCCATCTGTGAACGTATCCAGTTTTGCAAGGCTGATTTCCACCTGGTGAACCACCAAGGGCATTGGGCATGCCACTTGAATGGCCGTAACCAGCGTCGGACGAAAGTTGCTGACTCCGAAATATCGCACCTTCCCGGATTGTTTCAGCTTGGAGAAAGCCATTGCCACTTCCTCCGGGTTAGCCAGCAAATCCGGGCGATGCAATTGGTATAAGTCAATCGTCTCCACGCCCATCCGTTTCAACGATTGCTCGCACGACCAGATGATGTACTCTGCCGAAAAGTCGTAACGCTGTGGCGCTTCGGGATAAGGATCTCCAGGGAATCGTATGCCACATTTGGTTGCGATGATCACCTTGTCGCGCATCCCGGACACCATCTTGAGCGCTTCACCAAAAACCTCCTCGGTAACTCCGCGACAATAAATATCCGCATTGTCAAAAAGTGTGTATCCCGCTTCAAAAGCGGCAATCACCGCCCGACGCCCCTGGGTCTTGCCCTCCGGAGTTACCTCAGCCGGATTCCAGGTTCCAACCAACCGCCAGCAACCATAACCAAGCCGAGTACTTAACAACGAACTGATGCCTAAGGATACTGTTTCCATAATTTGTTGAGGAAGTTAGATCAACGAGCTGGCGTAGCAAAGCGAAATCCTGTGAGAATTGTGCCAGCACATCAGCGCTGGTTACATTTTGTTTTCGTTCCGGGTTAATTTTACAACCACAGGAGCCCACGAAACATGCTGTACAAATCTTTGCACGCGCGGGAAGCTATCCGGAGCAGGTTTCGTGGCGGCGTTTAGAATTTCCAGGTGCACCCGGGGATCATTGTTGAGATTCTCCAGTGTTCTTTGATAACGTCTGTAGTAGTCAAATTGTGTCAAAAGCAATTCGCACGGCCGAAGGTCCAATAACCCTTCCAAGTCTGAATTGTTTTCCTGGTGCCCCGACTTCACGAGCCAGTCAGAGTGAATGTTCTTGGAATGGTCAAGCATTTCCTATAGCCGTTTCCCCCTGCATTTAACGGTAAACACCTGCTTGCGTTTCAAAAAGTTTGGGGCAAGCTCCCCTTGCGTTGAATAGATTACGCTCTTTTATTCGCAGCAGATATCCGTGGGCCATGGGTGCCGGAGTGGTGCTGGCAGCCTCTTTTCCCAAGATAGGAATTGCCGGGTTCGCGTGGATTGCTCCTGCCCTGATTCTTTTATCAGCCATCGGAAAATCTCCCAAACAGACCTTTCGCATTGGCTATGCCGCGGGCTTCGCTCATTATCTGGTTTCGCTTTATTGGCTGCTGTTGATTCCAGTCACTGGATTTCCCATTCTCGGTTGGTTCGCACTGGCGGTTTATCTATCCCTCTATCCGGCGTTGTGGGTCTGGCTCTCGTGGAGAATGTTTCCGGCCAGAATGGACTCCTCTGCCGGCACTTCCACGTTCCAGGCGTGGTCGGAACAATTCCTCTCAGTCCCCTGGTCTCGGCGTATGGCCTGGTGTCTTTTCAGCGCAGCGGTGTGGGTCGCTTTGGAGATGACCATCGCGCGTTTATTCAGCGGCTTTCCATGGAATCTGCTTGGCTCCTCCCAGTACAAAATCACTCCGCTGATTCAAATCGCCTCCATCACCGGCATCTACGGTGTGGCGTTTCTCGCAGTCTGGACCTCACTTTCCATCCTCTGCGCCGTAATGGTTATCATCCGCAAGCCGACCATCCGTTCGGCGTGGATTGGCGAAATCATTTTGCCTGCAGCCGTTTTGCTTGCCCTCTACGGTTCCGGTTATCACAAACTGGTCCAACCGGAACGCCAACGTCCCGAGTTAAAGGTCGCCTTGATCCAACCGAGCATCCCGCAAACAGAAATCTGGGACCGACAGGAAAGCTCCAACCGTTTCCGCCAATTAATCGAGTTATCCGGGCAGGCGCTTACCAATGAAGTGGATTTGATGATCTGGCCGGAAGCAGCGGTTCCGGGACTGATTCGCATGGATGATGACATCTCCCAGCCAATCCTTGATCTCGCCCGAAAACACAAGGTATGGATTATCATCGGTGCGGACGATTTCAAGCCCCATCCTGGTGCTGTCAAACTCTCTGACTCTGACTTTTATAACAGCAGTTTTCTGGTCAGTCCCGAGGGCGAGTTTGTCGCTTCATACAGAAAGCGTAATCTCGTCATTTTTGGCGAATACATTCCGCTCGCGAAGTGGCTCCCGTTCATGAAATATCTTACCATCATTACCGGCAGCTTCACTCCTGGTGACCGCGTGGTGCCTTACTTCCTGACGGATCTCCATACTCGGATATCGCCGCTAATCTGTTTCGAAGATGTTTTTCCCGACCTCGTGCCGGAATACGTTTCCGAGGATACCGATTTTCTTGTCAACCTCACCAACAATGGCTGGTTTGGTGAAGGCGCAGCTCAATGGCAACACGCCGCCGCAGCGGTATTTCGCACGGTGGAAAATGGCGTCCCTCTCGTTCGCGCCTGCAACAACGGCCTGACTTGCTGGATTGATTCCGCAGGACGGATGCGCCAAATCTTCCGCGATGCCCAGGGCAGCATTTATGGGCCTGGCTTCATGCTTGCGCGCATTCCATTACTTGAACCCGGTGAAAAGCGCATCCCCACTTTTTACCACCAACATGGTGACCTCTTCGGTTGGACCTGCGTGGGCATCACGGTCATTCAATTGCTTCGCGTGCTTCTCCAAAATCGAAAAGTCCGCCGGGCTGGCACCACCCAACCCGTGGAAAATACCGTCGACAAATCTTGAGCTTCAGATGGTTGCCAAGCCGCACGGTGACCAGGTCGCCGGGATGGCTCAGCTCAATTCCTTAAATGCCGGATGCTCTGCTATTTTCTTCAACGCCTGATTCAACAACGTCTTCCCCGGTTCCATGCGATGCCACGGCGATGCTCCCGACGGATGCGGCAATGGAATCAGATCAAATTCATGTCCGGCATAGGTTACCCGCATTTTCCGGCCAATAATCTCATCCAGCTTTCGTGGTGGAATGAATTGCTCAATCGCCAACTTGCCCACAGGGATCACCAGTTCCGGCTTTAAAATCTCCATTTCACGTTTCAGCCAACCCGAACACGTTTGCACCTCAATCGGCGAAGGCACGCGATCCCCCCCGGTCGGCTTCTTCCCTGGAAAGCAACGGCACACCGCCGCCATGTAAATCGAAGCTCGAAATTGCACCTCACTCATTCCAGCCACATCGTTGAACCATTTGAACAACGTCTTGCCAGCCGTCCAGGCGAATGGTCGGCCCATAATGGGTTCCTTGTCTCCCGGAGCCTGTCCGACCAGCAACACTTTGCTCATCACCGCGCCGCCACTCACCACCGGCTTGTGCATGGCCGGACAAAGCACGCACGCACGCAACCGTTGCACATGCTCATCCAACAGTCGGGCCGTCAACTTCACATTTTGTTTTCCTGACACACCTCCAGTAAAATCGCACTTCGCCTTTCTGCAAAGTCCTATTACAATCATTTCATGGACAATGAACTCGCGGAACGGTTGGAAAAGATTGAAATGCACCTTGCCCATCTGGAGCACCAATACGACCAACTGAACCAGGTCGTCCTTGATCAGGGCCGTCGCCTGGCGAAAATGCAATCCCTCCAGCAAAAGCTTTCTGATTCCGTTGAAACCATCGAACTCGAGCGCATCAAATCCACCAACCCGAAGCCCCCGCACTATTAGCAAAAACCCCCTGCCACTTATCAGGATTAGACCCCAGTCAATTTGTCTCGTTCGGTTGACGGAATTTTAGCAAACTCATGGACATCAACCTATGACGTGGAAAGTTCTTATCGCGGAAGACTGTGAAAACGATCTGAAACTCCTCGTGCGGGCTTTTAGCACCAGCGATCAACTTACCGTCGTTTACACTGTCCCCAGCGGCGATGAAGCCGCTCGTTACCTGAGCGGACAAGGCGCCTACGCAGACCGTGCCACTTATCCCTTTCCCAACTTGCTCGTCACCGATTTGAAGATGCCTGGCTTTGATGGCCTGGATCTTTTGGAATGGCTTATAGATAACCCCTTTCCTCACCTCGTCGTCATGATGCTCACCGGTTCCACTCTGCAACATCATGCGGATGCCACCGAAAAATTGGGGGCTGATGCGTTCTTCAACAAACCAAACTGCCAGGAAGAATTGATGAACCTTATCCAAACCATCGAGGACCTCATGGCCGCTTCGCCGAAGGCGGCCGTGGAATCGAGAGCCGCTTAAGCCATCCGTTAAGCTGAATTACGGAACTTTTTTGCGATTTCATTCGCATTACCATCAATCCTCGGTGGCTCTCCAATTGCCTCGTACAGGCCAGTTAGCATAAATCTCCGTAGCGCGATTCATATCCCATCAAGTTGCCCCTGTAAATTCCCGTTTGCGACCTCCTACCCCGTGTGGTACTGGAAGTACGTATCCATTCGTTGACCCGGAATGGAAACCAAAACCAAACTGGTGGTGTGTGTGAGGCAATCAAGGAGGACGCCAGTAGTAACAGGAAAATCATAATGTTATAGTTTATGAGTGCAAACATCGTAGAACTTATCTCCCACCAGATCGGTGGGAACACCAATCGTCTAAGTTCATTGCTCGGTGAATCTCCCGAGCGAACTCAACACCTGGCTGGCGCTGCAATCCCCACCCTGCTCGCTGGACTCACCCATGTCGCCTCCACCCCCGAGGGCGCTCATCGTGTCCAGAACGCCATCAACGAACAAGAGCCCGATCAGGAAACCAACTTCGCTTCGCGTCTGACTGAAAGCTCAAGCATGAACCCGGAAGCCAGTTCCAACATGCTCACCAATCTTTTTGGCGCCGGTCTTTCCTCGAATCTGGTTGCGATTCTCGGACGTTTTACCGGCGTAAGGAGCAGTTCCGTGTCGGGTCTGCTTGGATCAATTGCTCCGCTCGCACTGGGTTTAATAGGCAAGGAAAGCAAGTCGATGGGCGGTGGCGCCTCGGGTATCACCAGCTACCTGAACAGTCAAAAATCAAACATCATGGGTGCCATGCCTTCGGGCCTCTCCACCATTCTTGGCAGCATCCCCGGCTTTGGCGCTGCCACTCAACCAACTACCCCTGCTACCCCTACTACTCGCGTCGAGCCTGAGTTGACGCATGCCGGTGCGAGTCCATCCCTGAGTGGCGCTTCGGCGGGCAGCGCCAGCGGTTCCCGTGCCGAAACCGGGCATGGTCGCGAGCGTACCTCACCCACGCGTTGGCTGATTCCTTTGATCCTCCTGGCCATTGTGCTCTGGGCATTGTATGCGTGGAATCGCAGTCGCCGGACACCTGCCACCACGGAACCGGGCACGATGACTGAGCCCGCAACTAGAACAACATTACCTGCAGCTGGAACCACTGTGCCAAATGCATCGGCACTCAGTTCTGGCTTGCAAGACACACTCACAAGCGCCACGTCCACTCTTGGTGGCATTACTGATGCCAACTCAGCCCAACAAGCCGTGCCGCAGCTGAATCAAATCAGCGATAAATTAAACAGCATGAAATCGCAAATGGACCTTTTGCCAGCTTCTGCCAAACCAACGGTCATGAATGCTGCGCAACCCTACACGACCAAAATCCAGGACCTAAGCGCGAAAGTCCGAGCCATGCCCGGCGTTGGCGAAAAAATCGGCCCCACCCTCGATAAGCTCGATGCCAGCGTTTCCTCTCTGAAACAGTCACAATGAGGTTTTGTCAATCAATCCTTCCGGTCAAAAAGGCCGGAAGGATTGATCAGGTGGACGTTCATTTAGTCCATACCCGTTTTCTTCCGGACCAATCCCATGCGTAGTCGTACGAAAACCTGCGCTGGTAATTGAAAGGCTTTTCATTCCAGTAATCCTGAACTTTCACCCCCTTGCGAAATAACGATTTGAGCTTATTTTAAGAGGTACATGCTGCAATCCTGCACATCTGTTCTAGTGCTTGAAGACAATGTGGACGATTATTTGCTCCTGAGTATTGCTGTCAAAAAGACAGCGCTTCCCGTCATTTTGCATTGGGTTCACTCCCCCTCAGAGGCCTTGGCCTATCTTCATGGTGAAGGTCCCTTCAGCGATCGCGAACGATACCCATTCCCTTGCTTGTTTCTCACCGATCTGAACATACGCATCGGTACATACAGCGGCCTGGAACTCATTCAAAAAATCCGCCAGACTTCCAGGTACAAAGATTTGTACATCGCGGTTCTTTCCGGTTCCCTGGATGAGCACCAGATCATCCTGGTTTATGAAGCTGGTGGCACTGTATTTCTGAACAAGACCAGTGCGATGAATGAACTCATTAGCATGATGCACGGGCTCTTGGCCCAGTTCTGTCACACCAAGGCCACCTTGTAGACCAAAACCTGGAGCAGCGCCCATCCCTGTCGCACTGAGAAATCCCAGTGCCGATGAGGAAATCTGTCATGTGAAAACGGTGCTAGCTCTTTGAGGCGGTTTCTGAACCGGGCTCTAATGCTTCTGCCCGTTTTAACTTAATCCTGCTCCAAACTGCCCAGCGCCAAAGCGTCGCAGCGAGCCACAACACCGCAAATGGCAAGACTACGCAGACGAGCTCACTCTTCACCACTATCCATCCGCGTTGACTGAAGAAGCTTCCCACCCCAATCGGAGAAACTTCAATCGGCGTCCATGGAAAGAAGTAGCGCATGCCGTTAAACGGCACAAAAAAGCCAACGCCTTCCCCTCCGTCGGTAAAAGCATCCAGGAAACCATGTGATGCGGTCGCAACAAAAAAGAATGCGAACAAGCTCCACCATTCCCGCGAAAAGCGAACCACCTGCTTAAACTCACACCAGACCACCAGTAATCCCCAAAATAGCGCGAACAACAATGAATGGGTAAATCCTCTGTGTCCAAACATGCTCTCGTACGGAATACCAAGACCAAATGCGAGCACGTCGAAGTCTGGCATGGCGGCCGAACCCGCTGCCAGCACCCAAAAGCGCCAACTCATCTTGCTGCCAGTGTAAGTCTTTCCCAGCGCTACCGCTGCAAATGCATGTGAAAACGCCGAAGGCATGCCGGTTAGTAACCAACGAGAATGGAAAGTTCCTCTCCTGGAAAAATGTTAGTGCAGCATTACTCCGAAAATGCCAGGTAAGGAATCAGGACCAAATTTACGACTGGAATAAAAAACAGAATCACCAGCCAGGGACTCTTACCTCGTGCCTCGCAGACCTTTGCCCATAAAATGATAAACACAATTAGGTTCACAAAAGGGATCAAAAGAAGCACGATCAACCAAATTGGCAGCCCTGCCACTTCCAATAACGGGATATAGTGCACAATGGGAATCCAGATGAGCACACCCGGTTTCCTGCCTGTCTTTTCACAAATCAGCTTAAAGCAGTAGCAATAGAAAACATAAATCCCCAGCGCAATTGCTATCGCGAAAAAGATGAAAAACAGGCCTATTCCCAGTCCCGCCAGTCCCTGCGCATGATCCTGTTGCATAGTTTTTAAAGGAGTTTCTCCCGAAATGGTTAATCCGACAGGAAGTTCTCCTAAAAACCGATGAAGAAGCAAGCGTAAAGACACGAGAATCGCATGTTCCATCACCGTTTTGGCTTTGACCTTGGCCCATACTCATCCATCTTTATCTCATGTCAGGTTTGATAGCCATTGTGGGCCGGCCAAATGTCGGCAAGTCGGCGTTGTTCAATCGTATTGCGGGCCGACGCATCGCCATTGTGCACGATATGCCCGGTGTTACTCGTGATCGCGTAAGCGCCGAGGTCGAATGGGGTGGCCACGCCTTTACCCTTGTCGATACCGGCGGCATTGGGCTCCTCCGCCGCGAAAAAGCCGCTGACGTCATCACCAAGGCGGCTTTGGAGCAAGTTGATCTGGCCATTGAAGCTGCCCACGTCATCATCCTTGCCGCGAATGTTCAGGAAGGCATCGTCCCGCTAGACCAGGAGGTCGCTGATAAATTGCGCCGCTCCGGCAAACCAGTCCTAGTCGCCGCCAATAAGGTTGACACGCAAAAGGTTGAAGCTGCCGCCCTCGAATTCACAGAGCTCGGCTTTGATAAGGTTTTTCCCGTCAGTGCCATCCATGGTGAAGGCATTGTAGATCTGATGAATGCCGCCACTGCCCTGCTTCCACCCAGGGAAATCCTGGAGAAAGCGGAAGTCGATGAGGATGTCTTCGAAGGAACACCTGAAGTGGAGGGCAAGACAAAGAGCGAGCTGAAAGGTCCGCTCAAACTCGCCATCGTTGGCCGCCCCAATGTGGGCAAATCTTCCATCATCAATGCTCTTACCCAATCTGAACGCGTCATTGTCAGCCCTATTCCCGGCACAACGCGCGACGCTGTGGACGTTCCTTTTGAAGTTGAAGCCGACGGCATCCGCCAGTCCTATTTACTTATTGATACTGCCGGACTTCGCAAATCCCGCCGCGTTGATGACTCCGTTGAATTTTATAGTGTGAAGCGCACCGAGGATTCCATCGCGCGCGCAGATATTTGTGTTCTCGTTCTGGACGCTGAAGCAGGGATTACCGAGCAGGACAAAAAAGTGGCCGATAAAATCGTGGAAGAACGCAGGGCCTGCATCGTGGTGGTTAATAAATGGGACCTCGTGGAGGAGTCCGTCCGTGAGTCCCGCGAACAGGAGATCGAACGCCGCGATGCGAAAACCCGTGATCGTGACGAACGCAAAGTCCGCCGTCTCACCACGCTGGGAGAGTTCGGTCAATGGGTGCAGGAACATCTCTTCTTTCTGGATTACGCTCCCGTCATTTTTACCTCTGCAAAATCCGGGTTCCATCTCGACCGACTGCTCGAAGCCGTTCGCTACGTCGCTGACCAGCTTCAGCAGAAAGTTCCCACATCCATTTTAAATCGCGCCCTGAATGATGCCGTGGAAAATCGTCAGCCTATCAGTGCGGCGGGCCATCGCCTCAAGTTTTTCTACGCCACCCAGGTCAGGCAAGCACCCCCAACCTTCCTGCTATTCGTCAATCGCGACGAATTGTTTTCCGATCCTTATAGAAAATATTTGGCAGGGGAACTTCGCAAGGCATTTGGCTACGAAGGCTGCCCTATTATCCTCGTCCCCAAACCCCGCCCCAAAACCGTGGAACCGGTCCGGCGCTTCAAGAAACTCAGGGAAAATCCACAAAAAAGGCACCACGCAAGGGATCGTTCCCGAAGGTAGGAATTTCCGCTTCGTCAATCGAGCCGAACCACCCGAAACCGGGTCAAAAACTTTCAAAAAAGCCCATAAATAACGTTGTCGTAACATTTTTGGAAAAATTTCTTGTCCCTACAACAGGTAGTGGTAACTTTAAAGTATTCCCCTACGGAAAGGGGTTTCAAGCCGATACAAAAACGGCTAAAAACCTCGATTTTTAGGCCGGAATATGCAAGTTTCTCGGGTCATTGTCCGGATACAATGATTCGCTGTTCTTGGTCTCAGACATATACACTCGAAAGGCAAATAAACCATGATTGACGCTCGTGATCAATTGCTCCCGTCCTCCTCCTCGTCCGCTCGCCGCCGTCAAGCGGCTGTTTCCACCAGTCGCACCTCAAAAGGTACCTCCGGCACTCAAAAATCTTTACGCGTTCAGCGGGTTTTCAGTGATGCAAAAGTTAAACCCTTCGATCAAATCGAATGGGATAAACGGACGGCGGAAATTACCGACGATTCCGGCAAAGTAATTTTTAAGCAGGAGAATGTTGAAGTTCCCAAATCATGGTCAGTTTTAGCCACCAAAGTGGTTGTTTCCAAATATTTTTACGGCGAACAGCATACTCCCGAGCGCGAGACTTCTGTCCGCCAACTCATCCACCGCATCTGCCGCACCATTGCGGATTGGGGTGTCAAGGACGGCTACTTTAGCAAAACTGATGGTGAAGTTTTCTTTGATGAACTCACCTGGCTTTGCGTGAACCAATACGGTGCCTTCAACTCCCCGGTCTGGTTCAATGTCGGTTTGTACCACCAGTATGGCGTCGGCAAGAACTCGGGCCGCGGCAATTGGTTTTATAATCGCAAGACCGGTGAAGCTGAACGTGCCGTCACTCAATACGAATATCCCCAGGGCAGTGCCTGCTTTATTCAGTCCGTTGAGGACAACATGGAAGATATCATGCATCTCGCCTACAGCGAAGCGATGCTCTTCAAATACGGTTCCGGCACCGGCACTGATCTTTCACCGATTCGTTCGAGCCGTGAAAAGCTCAGCGGCGGCGGTCGTCCAAGCGGTCCCCTCTCCTTCCTGAAGGTCTACGATCAAGTCGCCAATGTGGTGAAGTCCGGCGGTAAAACCCGTCGCGCTGCCAAAATGAACACTCTGCGTGACTGGCATGGCGATATCGAAGAATTCATCGACGCCAAGCAGAAGGAAGAAAAGAAGGCTTGGGCGCTCATCGAGCAAGGTTTTGACGGTTCCTATAATGGCGAAGCCTACGGCAGCGTCATGTATCAGAACGAGAACCTCTCTGTTCGGGTTAGCGATGCCTTCATGACGGCCGCCGAGGCAGGCACCGAATGGTGGACGAAGTCAGTAACCGGCAACCGTCCTTTGGAAAAGAAGGATGCCAACAAGCTGATGCACAAAATCGCCGAAGGCACCTGGATTTGCGGCGACCCCGGCTTGCAATACGACGACGCCATCCAGAAGTGGCACACCTGCAAAGGAACCGAACCGATTCATTCTACAAATCCCTGTTCGGAATACGTGTTCCTGAATAACACCGCCTGTAATCTCGCCTCCTTGAACTTGATGAAGTTCAAACGCGAAGACGGCGTGTTTGATGTCGAACGCTTCAAAGCTGCTGTCCGGATCTATATCACTGCACAGGAAATCATCGTTGATAACGCCAGCTATCCAACCAAGCAAATCGCCGAAAATTCTCACATCTACCGCACCCTCGGTCTCGGCTACGCCAACCTCGGCTCGCTTATCATGAGCTACGGCCTGGCGTATGATTCTGATGGTGGTCGCGCACTGGCCGGTGCCATTACTGCCATTATGACGGGCCACGCTTACGAACAATCTGCTGAAGTCGCCACCTCCATGGGCGCTTTCAAAGGTTATCATGATGCTCGTTGTGCGCACGTCTCCAAGCCGATCGCCAGGGATAACGTCGAATCGATGCTCGGAGTCATTAAGCTCCATCGCGATGCTGTCGAACAAATTCAACCAAGCCGTGAATTCCACTACCTGAAGGAAGAAGCTCGCAAAACCTGGGACCGTGCGCTTGAGCGTGGACAGAAGGCTGGCTATCGCAATGCCCAGGTGACCGTGCTCGCGCCGACCGGCACCATTGCCTTCCTCATGGATTGCGATACCACCGGTGTCGAACCCGACATTGCCCTGGTAAAATACAAATTGCTGGCTGGCGGTGGTCTTCTCAAGCTCGTCAACCGCACTGTGCCTGAAGGGCTCCGTCGCCTCGGCTATGGCACTGAAGCCATTCAGAAAATTGTCGCCCACGTTGAAAAATACGACACCATTGAAGATGTTCAGGATAACGGCCAGGCTGTGAGCAGTGGTCTTCGCCCGGAACATCTCGAAGTATTCGATTGCGCGTTTAAGCCCTATCAGGGCAAGCGCAGCATCAAATACATGGCTCACTTGAAGATGATGGGCGCCGCCCAACCATTTATCAGTGGCGCCATCTCCAAGACTGTCAACCTGCCTCAGGAATGCACTGTTGAAGACATCCGCGATGCCTATGTGCAGGCTTGGAAGATGGGCCTGAAATGCGTTGCCATCTATCGTGACGGCTCCAAGCGTTCTCAACCGCTCAATACGAAAAAGAACAGCACCGAGCCAACTGCGGGTGAGAAGGCTGCCGCCGAAGCGGCCACGCTTTCCAATCGCATCCAGGAACTCGAAAGCGAGGTCAACAAGCTGCGGGAACAAGCGGTCCAGCCGCTCCGCCGCCGTTTGCCGGATACCCGCACTGCCCTCACCCACAAGTTCGACATTGCCGGCCATGAGGGTTACCTCACTGTTGGTCTCTTCGAAGATGGCCAACCGGGTGAACTGTTCATCACCATGGCCAAGGAAGGTTCCACCATCGGTGGCTTGATGGATAGCATCGGAACGCTCACCAGCATCGCTTTCCAATACGGCGTTCCGTTGGAAGCCTTGGTTCGCAAATTCGCACACCAACGTTTCGAACCCTCCGGCTTCACCAAAAATCCGGAAGTGCGCAATGCCTCCTCCATCACCGATTACGTCTTCCGCTGGATGGCCTTCCAGTTCATTCCCGGCTATCGCGAAGCGAACACCGCCACTCGCAACCAGCCGGAACTCGCCATCCCTGGGCTTCTGGAAGAGCTTAAAAAAAAGATAAATCGGCCAGTGCCTGAGCTTCCACTCTCGGAAGACACAGACATCCTGGATATGAAACCCGCCGAAACCAATGGCAATGGTCACGGTCACAAGCACGGAACCAAAGCGATCACCAGTCTCAGCGACTCCGTCGCCCACTTCCAGCAGGACGCCCCAACCTGTCCCAGTTGCGGCCACGTAGCCGTTCGCAATGGTGCCTGCTACAAGTGTCTCAACTGCGGCGAAAGCCTCGGCTGCTCCTAGTCCTTAATTTAAACCGCAAAGGCGCGACCAACTGGTCGCGCCTTTTTTGTTCTTTTCATCCCTCTTCATTCGCAAGCGAAGAACTTAATTACTGCGAGTGAGTTCGCAATCCTGAATAAGTTTAGTTTGCACTCGCCCAACTCAAACGCTTCTCTCAGAGTTCTAAACTCGGTTTGCATTTCCGGCAGAGAATTTGACAGAGATACTGCGGCGTCGTAATGTGCCGCTCCGCTCGCAATCTGTTCCGTGAGAATCGGAGAAGTTCATCCCTAACTGGCAAGCAACTATCAGAGGGAGAAACTAATGCACGTACCTTGTATTCGCCGTTTTGTAAGGATCGCCTGCTGGCTTGGGAGCACCTGGGCATTGACACAAGCGCTGTCAGCACAAACAACTCCGTGGATGGATACTTCCCTATCTCCAGACCAAAGAGCCAGCTTGCTCGTCGCCCAGATGACGCTGGATGAGAAAATTGGCATGGTCCACGGTGTGGATGGTCCTTACATCGGTAACGTGTCCGGCAACACCCGGCTTGGCATCCCTGCGCTCCATCTACAGAACGGTCCAGCCGGTGTTGGCGACGGGGCAATGAACGTAACCGCCCTTCCGGCACCGATTGCCTTGGCGGCGAGCTGGGATACAGGCCTCGCCCGGCAATATGGAGCAGTTATGGGCGCAGAGGCGCATGGCAAGGGCGTACATGTGTTGCTCGGGCCAATGATGAACCTTGCACGTGTACCACAAGGAGGACGAAGTTTTGAGTGCTTCGGTGAAGATCCATTCCTTTCTGCAGCCATTGCGGGCGCGGATGTCCGAGGCATTCAAAGTGAGGGCGTAATCGCCACGGCAAAACATTTCGTGGGTAATGAGCAGGAAACCGATCGCAGCACAGAAAGTTCGGACGTGGATGAGCGCACCCTGCAGGAGATTTATTGCGCGCCATTTCGCGCCTCCATACATTCGGGACTGGGTGCCGTAATGGGATCGTTTAACCAAATTAACGGCAATTACGTCTGTCAATCCCCGTTGCTAAAAGGCGTGCTCAAACAGCAGTGGGGTTTCGACGGTTTCGTTATGTCCGACTGGGGAGCGAGCTTTAGTCCGAATGCGGCGGCGATCAACGGATTGGATATGGAAATGGCATTAGGCACGCGGTTTGGCACTCCACTGAAGACCGCCATACAAACCGGCATTGTCCCCCTTTCACAGCTGGACAACATGGTTCATCGCATTCTCGCCGCCATGTTCCGCTTTGGTATCTTTGATAATCCAACGAGCGGCAATCTGGCTTCCGATGTGACCAGCGCCGCGCATACACAATTTGCGCACGATGCGGCTGCCCAGGCAATCGTGCTGCTAAAGAATACTGGATCTCTGCTGCCGCTAAATACAGCATCAATCCACTCCATCGCAATAATTGGATCGGCGGCGAGCGTCAACGTTCTCTCAGTCGGAGGTGGCTCAGCGCAAGTGTATCTGCCTTATTACAATCTTCCGTACGATGCAATTACCAACCGCGCCGGTCCCTCCATTACCACCAGTTACAGCGTGGGTGATGGCGGCCACATAGCTGAAGCCGTCCAACTTGCCCAACAATCTGATATCGCGATTGTTTGTGTTGGCGAACAGACTGGCGAGGGCACCGACCGATCCAGTCTCTCCCTCCCCGGCGATCAGGATGCCCTGATCAGCGCCGTGGCAGCAGCCAACCCGCGCACCATCGTAGTAATGTATGTTGGCGCTGGGACGCTCATGCCATGGGCCAGTCAAGTTCCCGCCGCACTGGCCGCATGGTATCCCGGTCAGGAAAACGGCAACGCGCTCGCATCGGTGCTTTTTGGAGACGTGAACCCGTCCGGCAAATTACCGGTGACCTTTCCCGCAAATGCCACCCAGGTGCCTGCCAACACAATCGCGCAGTTTCCCGGCACCAATGGTCATGTAAGCTATTCAGAAAAACTTCAGGTCGGCTATCGTTGGTATGATGCATCCAATGCGTCACCTCAATTTCCATTTGGACACGGTCTATCCTATACTACGTTTACGTACAGCAATTTAGCCATCAGTGCGGTGAATCCCTCGGGACAAGTAACGATCGGATTGGACGTACAGAACTTCGGCAATCGCAACGGGGCTGAAGTGGTTCAGCTCTATCTGGGATTCCCACCAGGTGCTGGCGAACCGCCACGTCAACTCAAGGCATTCAGGAAAGTGCCTGTATCATCCGGCGGATCCACTCACGTAAGCTTCACCCTGATTTGGGAGGATCTGGCCTGCTGGGATCCGATCGCGCATCAATGGGTGGTGCCTCCTGGCACTTTCCAGGTCATGGTTGGTGCCTCGTCCCGTGACATCCGGTTGGCGGGTTCATTTGCCATTTCGTCTCCGCCGCCTCCGAGCGGGGTGGCCAACATTGCTCTCCACCAGCCGATTACTGTGTCATCCATACTGGGCGCAAATTCCCCCGGCTCTGCTGCCGTTGACGGCGATCCAACAACTCAATGGTCGTCCCTGTCAGGCGGCCAACAATCGATGGCCGTGGATCTGGGAGCCGTAAGGGCTCTTGCCCGTGTTCGGTTAGGTTGGGGATCGAACTATGCTTCCAGCTATCAGATTCTTTCTTCCATCGATGCCACCCATTGGACCAACCTCTACAGCACCACCACTGGACCCGGAGGCTTGGAGGATATCCTCGTAAACGAGTCCGGGCGTTTCGTCCAAATCTCAGCGACACAAGGTTTCAACTCCCAGGGCTACTCATTGCAGGAGTTGGAAGTATATTCGCCTGAGCCGGCACTTTCCATCGCCACTTCTGGTACAAACACTGTCCTCATAAGGTGGCCTCTTTACTTAACTGGATTCGGGTTGCAGCAAAATTCCGATCTAAATTCACTGAGTTGGACATCGATCACTCAGACCCCAACCGTAATTGTCGGGATGAACGAGGTCGTCATGCCTGTGTCTCAAAATAGTAGTAAATTCTATCGACTTAAATAATCCTCGCACTTCAGTCTGATTAATCCGCTACTTGCAGAGCCGCCTCACTGTGCGAAAAGCCATTTCTGTTGCTCTCAGGCTTGGAATGGCTTCCTGTGCTCCTTGCTTTAAAGTTGCGAGAGCACCGACACAATTTGCACGCTGAATCGCACTGATTATTTCCGCTCCGCCTGCCGAATGAGCCGTAAATGCGCCAGCAAAGGCATCTCCCGCTCCAACGGTATCAACCGGTCTGACTTGCAGCGTTGGAATTTCTTCAAGTTCGTTCGCGTTTACATAGAGGGTGGCTTTCGCCCCGCGTGTAATGATCAGTTGCCCGACTGCACGTTTCAACAGCGCACGTCGCCATGTAGGAATGTTCCTGGCAATATTTTTAATGTTTAGCCGGAATATCGACTCCGCTTCTCCGGCATTCACAATCAAAGTCTCAATGTGATATTTGCCCCAGGGAAAACCTTCGCGCAGAGGTGATGGATTGAACACCACGGGAACACGGGCACGATTGGCAATGCGTACGGCTTCAACGACTGACTCCAGCGGAATTTCCTGCTGCAAAAGCAAAGCATTCGCGGATTGAATCCGCTGCTGTTGTGCTTTTATAGCCGCGCGCTTCAACTCTCCGTTGGCTCCTGCTGCGACAATGATCGTATTCTCTGCAGCTGAATCAACTGCGATGAGCGCCGTGCCAGTCAAAGACTTAAGCGTTGTTGAAATTCCCGTTACCTCGATTCCTTCTGCTGCCAGAGATTCGCAATACACCCTGCCCTCGTCGTCCTCTCCGACACAACCGATCAGGCTTACACTCGCGCCCTGTCGCGCAGCCGCCACGGCCTGGTTCGCACCTTTTCCACCAAATCGCTTGATCAATTCAGTTGCCGGAACCGTTTCGCCAGCAGATGGAAGCTGTTCGACCAACGCGATATAATCCACATTAAGTGATCCAACCACTACCACCTTTGCACCTGGTTTGCTCATTGGAATTCCTGGGTTGACCGCCTTTCAAAGGCCGTTCCTGTGTTACAGTTTTTTGGTGAAGATGAAGTTCATTTGCTTCGCATGCAACATTTTAGCTGCGACGACTCGCCATCATCCCTAATGTAGTAGTCTTATGGAAAACAGTACGACCCTTACCTTTATTAAGGAAGATCCGTGGCGCATCTTTCGCATCATGGCGGAGTTCGTGGATTCATTTGAAACCCTTTCTCAGGTGGGGCCGGGGGTAACCATATTTGGCTCTGCCCGAACGCCAGCCAGGAATCCTTATTATCAAGCCACGGTCACCCTGGCTCGGGGATTGGCCAAACACAACCTTGCTGTAATCACCGGTGGAGGCCCTGGCATCATGGCAGCCGCCAACCGAGGCGCATCCAGGGCTCATGGCAAATCCATTGGCCTCAACATCGAACTGCCCCTCGAACAAAAAGGTAATCTCTACACTAATATTCCCATCAATTTCCATTACTTCTTCGCACGCAAAGTTTGTTTCGTGAAGTACTCCCTCGGCTTCGTTTTCATGCCCGGAGGCTTTGGCACCCTCGACGAATTCTTTGAAGTGCTGACACTCGTACAAACCCGGCGCATTCCGCGCTTTCCTCTAATACTCTTTGGCAAGACCTATTGGACCGGGCTCATCAAGTGGATGCGAGCCACTTTGGATGCCGGCAAATTCATCAGCGAAGGCGATATGGAGCTCTTCCGGGTCACCGACGATCCCCAGGAGGCCATCGATGTCATTCTTGATTACAAAAATCAAGTCGGCCCACCCGAAGTCGTTCCCAGGGCATTTTCATAGTTTGGTCGAGGTGTTTATTATTTCAATCACTTGCAAATCCTGGCCGCACCATTGAATGTGATGGCCTGATAATTTGAAATTGGAAATTTGAGAATTGGCTTTAAAAATGTATCAAGTCACACAGCTAAAGAATGGTCTTACAGTAGTCACCGCCGAAATGCCCTATATGACCAGTGTCAGCCTGGGCCTGTGGGTAGGCGTCGGTGGGCGTTATGAACCGGCAGAACTAAACGGTGTTTGTCATTTCATCGAGCATCTGCTCTTCAAAGGCACCAAAAAACGCACCGCCCGGGATATTTCAGAGGATGTCGAGGGAATTGGCGGTTACATGAACGCGTTTACGAGTGAAGAAGTCACCTGCTATCATTCCAGGGCGCGTTACGATCATTTTGACGATTTGCTGGATGTCCTCGTCGATATGTTCCTCAATTCCAGGTTTGACCCTGAGGATATCAACAAGGAACGAGGCGTGATCAAGGAGGAGTTGGCCATGTATTTGGACCAACCGCAGCATCTCGTCCAGGAATTGCTCAACGAAACTCATTGGCCGGGTCAACCGTTGGGACGCCCGCTTACCGGCACCGAAAAAACTCTCGACGGACTTTCGCGCCCACTCGTTATTGATTATTTAAAACGCAATTACGTCGCGAATCGCACCGTTATAGCTGCAGCGGGGCGGCTTAAGCACAAGCAGATCGTTAAAGCCGTCTCACGAATCGCTCCACGCTTTCCCCAAGGCCCGCATCCCAAATTTGTTCCGGTCATCGAAGACCAGCAGGCCCCGCGCATCCGGCTGCACACCAAGGAAACCGAGCAGACACAGATTGCGCTCGGCATCAGCACCTGCTCCCGTCATGACCCTCGACGCCATGCTTTGCGCCTCCTCAACACTATTCTTGGAGAAAACATGAGTTCGCGCCTTTTCCAGGTTTTGCGCGAGGATCTCGGCCTTGCCTACTCCGTTTACAGTTCCCCCAGCTATTTCGAGGATACCGGCACCATCACCATCTCTGCGGGACTGGATCTTAAAAACCTGAATAAAGCTCTTAAACTCATTATCCACGAGCTGAAGCGATTGACTGACACTGCTCCCGGTCAGGCCGAGTTCCGCCGCGCCCGCGACTACATCATTGGCCAAATTGACCTCGGTCTCGAAAGCACCGATAATCGGATGATGTGGCTGGGAGAACAATTCCTGGGTTATGGCAAAATCATGTCACCTCAGGAAATGAAACGTCGTGTCAGCCAGGTCACACCAGCGGAAGTCCGTGCCGTTGCCCGCGAGTTCTTACGTCCGGAGCACCTGAACCTGGCCTTGGTAAGTCCGTTGAAGAATGACAAGGCGCTTCACAAATTGCTGAGCATGTAATTTCCAGTTAAATGCGTCCACTCATCCATGAAATAACCACCGCGCATACGCCGGAGTCGCTTGTTGAGCAACTCCAGGGCGAGCCCGGGATTGTGCTGCTGCGGAGCGCATTGTTTGATTCGACTCAAGCGCGTTACTCGTTCATTGCAGCAAGACCTTTTCTGACTGTTCGCTCGTTCGGCTCTCGTTGTGAATTGATCTTCGCTGGAGCAACCCACGTGCAATTCGGCAATCCGTGGCATGTTCTCGATGGTCTCATGGCCCGCTATGAACTTCTGGATGAAGTAGACTTGCCATTTCCGCTCGGCGGCTGCTTTGGCTATTGGGGTTATGACCTGAAAAACTTTGTTGAACCAAAGCTTCCCCGTCGTGCAGTGAATGAACAGGAACTGCCGGATTGCCACGTGGGTTTCTACGATAGTCTCGTCGTTTTTGATCATCGATTGTCCAAGACATGGATTGTTTCCACCGGTCTGAAGCTCGACGGCTCCCGCCACGAAACTCAAGCTCGCAACCAACTGGAGTTCTGGCGACAACTGCTCACCAGCACGCCTTCCGAGCAAATTGGCAGCACTGCACAAGAATCAGCGGACCAGACCATTTCTTCCAATCTATCCCGTGCAGATTTCATTTCCCGCGTCCAGCGCGTCCGGGAATACATTCACGCTGGTGATATCTACCAGGTGAACCTCTCGCACCGTTTATCCGCCCCCTGCCCGTATTCCGGTTGGAAATTGTTCCAGCGACTGGCCGCGGTTTCACCGGCTCCATTTTCTGCCTATCTGGATTGCGATGATTTCCAAATTGCCTCTTCGTCACCTGAATTGTTTCTGCGTCTGAGTGGTTCGCACATCCTGACACGTCCCATCAAAGGCACGCGTCCGCGCTCTGCCGATCCCGACCAGGATGCGCGTCTGACCTACGAACTGCAAACCAGTCCCAAGGAGATGGCCGAGTTGGTCATGATTACCGACCTGTTGCGGAACGATCTTGGCCGCGTTTGTGAATACGGATCTGTGCGCGTCCCTGAACTGGTCCGCCTCGAACGCTATCCTCAGGTGCAACATCTCGTATCCACGGTGGAGGGTCGTCTTCGACCGGATGTGACGCATTTCGCTGCCTTTGCCTCATGCTTTCCAGGCGGGAGCATCACGGGCGCCCCAAAAATTCGCGCGATGGAAATCATTGATGAACTGGAACCAATCACCCGCGGTCCTTATACCGGTTCGATCGGTTATCTGGGCTTCAATCGAGAGAGCCAATTGAATATCGCCATCCGAACTGCCATTCGCAAAAATGATGTTGCCTGGTTCAATGTAGGCGCGGGCATTGTCGCAGATTCCAACCCGGCCGCCGAGTATGACGAAACCATCGCCAAAGCTCGCGGGTTCCTATCCGCGCTCGACTTGCAGGGCCAGGCAGAATTTTCTCCCCAAAGCGCCTCCTGATTTGCTACCTTCTGCGTGCCAGGTTGATGAGCGGTTCCCTTTAACATGACATTTTTGCCACTAGTCGAACGCGAACTACGTGTTGCATCGCGGCTGCGCAGCACGTATTGGATTCGCGCCATCGCAGCCGGGGCGTTGACCGTCGTCGCGATGGCCATGTTGGTATTCGGCGTATTGAGTTCATTTCATTCGCAGGTCGGGAAAGCCATGTTCCACACACTTTCGTACCTGACCATGTTGCTTTGCTTTATCGAAGGTGCACGCAGAACTGCGGATTGCCTTAGCTCCGAGCGACGTGAAGGAACGCTCGGCCTGCTGTTCTTGACCGATCTGCGTGGCTATGATGTGGTATTGGGAAAGCTCGCCGCGACTTCCCTCAATGCAATCTATTCCCTCCTCGCAGTCCTGCCCATCCTGGCGCTTTCACTGCTGATGGGCGGGGTGACACCGGTGGAATTTTGGCGCATGTCTCTCGCCCTGCTGAGCATCCTGTTTCTTTCCTTGTGCATCGGAATCTGGGCCTCGGCATATAACCGGGTAGAAAGACAAGCGCTTGGAACCACCCTGGTGTTTATAGTCATCCTGACAATAGGTCCCTTTTTAACTGGCCAACCCAGTCTCCATCCAGTCAGTCCCGCGTTTGCCTATAGAACCGCCTTTGATGCCGTTTTTAAATACGCTCCCTCCGGTTACTGGAATTCCATACTGATCATGCACGGGTTAAGCTGGGCTTTGCTCATCTGGGCATCGCTGGTTTTGCCTAATCGTTTTCAGAAAGATTTTTCCACCAGCTCTCTGTCAAGCTGGTGGAAACGTGCACTGCAAGGAAGGCGTGGCAAACCCGCGAAAAGAGCAGAACTTCGAACCCGCCTGTTAAACATAAATCCTGCGTTTTGGCTGGCTGCTCGCAACACAGGCCAGGGATTGGCCCTCTATCTCGTTGCACTTGCCATCATTCTATTACACGCCCTTTTCATCTGGGTCGGCAGTCTCAACTGGATGACCGCCTACGTGAGCTGCACTGTGGCCATCAACTTTTTGTTGAAGATGTGGGTCGCCGTCCAGTCGTGTCATTGTCTTGCCGAAGCCCGCCAGAATAATGCCCTCGAAATGCTTCTTTCAACCCCATTGACGGTTGATGAAATAATTCGCGGCCAGGTCCTTGCCTTGAAATGCTCTTTCCTCTTCCCCATTCTTTTGATCCTGGTAATTGAGATTGGAGGCCTGCTCCTCGGAATTGCCGTGGTTGACAATAATTTCCGCTTGGAATCCCTTGGTTTCTCGCTGTTCTTCGGTCTCGCATATCTTGCCATCTTCACTCTCGACATCTTCGCACTGTGTTGGAGCGGCATGTGGTTTGGTCTCTCCTCCAAAAACGAAACCACAGCCATTTTAAAGACCATCGGTTTCATTCTGCTGCTCCCGTTGATTTCCGTTATGTTCTGGTGTTTTGGAGTCGTGTTTTTCGTAGGCTGGCCCATTTTCTGGATTATTTACTCATCCCAGAAGCTCCGGTCTGAGTTTAGAAATCTGGCCACCCACCGTTACTTGGTCAAAACACCGGATACGGTTTTTTTACCGGCATTGGGCCAGCAATCTCCTCCGCCGTTGCCAACCCCTCAGCCTTAAGACAAAGTCCAAAAACAAAGCTTGCTAAAGCTCTTCTGGCAAAAAGAATAGTCATGTGCTCAGCCCTGTCGAATTCACAAACGTTGCGAGGCGTCCTATCTTCACTCGGACTCCTGAGTTTATGCGGCGACGCGCGTTAGCTGTCATCTTTTACATGTTAGGAATCTGCCTTGCCGTTGATTCGGCCAGGGGAGCCAGTGACTTGCCACCTGCCGCCAGCATCAAGGTAGATTTCGCTCACGATATTCAACCCATCCTGGAAAAACATTGTTTTGATTGTCACAGTGCGAAGAAGCAAAAGAGCGGTTTGCGATTGGACGACAAGGATAGCGTTCTGCGCGGCGGGGATTCCGGCAAGCCCGCGCTTGTTGCTGGTAAAAGTCGTGACAGTCAATTGATCCTGCGTGTGGCTGGTTTGGTTGCCCAAGATGAAATCATGCCCCCAAAAGGTGAGCGGCTCACTCCGACACAGATCGGGTTGCTCGAAGCGTGGATTGATCAGGGGGCTTCTTTTCCAGCGAACAGCACCGGTCCGAAGAAACATTGGGCTTACGTAAAACCTAAACGTCCCGAGCCGCCCAAGGTCAAAAACTCCCGCTGGGTGCGAAACCCAATCGATAATTTTATCCTCGCCCGGTTGCAGAAGGAAAACTTAAAGCCATCCGCCGAAGCAGATCGAGCGACTTTGATTCGCCGACTCAGTTTGGATTTGACCGGGTTGCCACCGGACATCGAAGAGGTGGACGCCTTCGTGGCTGACAAGAGCAAGGATGCCTACGAAAAGTTGGTGGAACGTCTCCTTGCAACACCGCATTATGGAGAGAAGTGGGCGCGACACTGGCTGGACCTCGCCCGTTATGCCGACACCACCGGTTACGAAAGAGACCCGGCCCGCAGCATGTGGCTGTATCGCGATTGGGTCATCAATGCTTTCAACCGCGATGTTCCGTTTGATCAATTCACCATTGAGCAACTCGCCGGGGACATGCTGCCGAACCCAACAATTGAGCAACAGATCGCCAGCGGTTTTCATCGCAACACGATGTTGAACACCGAAGGAGGCGTGGACAAGGAACAAGCCCGGGTTGAAACCATCGTGGATCGCGTGAACACCACATCAACTGTCTGGCTTGGATCGACACTGGCTTGCGCTCAATGTCACACGCATAAATACGATCCCTTCACATTGAAGGAATACTACCAGCTATTCGCCTTCTTCAACAACGCTGACGAACCAGACCTAAGTGTTCCCACCTCCCGGCAAACCTCCCGGTTGAAGGAAATACAAACTGAAACCACCCGTCTGGATGCTGAATTCAAAAAGGAAACTCCGGAGTTAGCTGCCGTGCAGATCGTTTGGGAGAAGAGACAACTCGCCGAAGCGATTCCATGGGCCACACTGGACCCGACTTCGTTTACTTCGGCTGGAGGAGCCAAATTTACAAAGCTCGAGGATAAGTCATTGCTTGCGAGCGGCATAAATCCTTCCAACGATACTTACACGGTCACGGCCGGGACCGTTTTGCGAAACATCACTGGTTTGCGTCTGGAAATTATTCCTGATGCGAGCCTGCCCGATCAATCTTCCGGCCGTCGTTCGAACGGCAGTTTTGTGCTGAATCGTTTCGAAGTTGCTGCTGCTCCCAGGGACAACTCGCAAGCTGCCCAATCAATTACTCTGAAAACAGCCATTGCCGATTACACTTCGGAAGGACGCAAGCTGACCACACTACTTGATGGCAAAGCTGATGCTGGCTGGCCAACCTCCGCTGATCATGCAGACTTCAAGACTGAACATGCGGCATATTTCGAATGCGAAAAACCGATCAATTTTACCAATGGCACACTGCTCACCATCACCCTCAGGCATGCTTCGAAATGGCCTGAGGCAAACATCGGACGTTTCCGCTTGGCCATAACAACCAACGTAAATCCAACCGCAGCCTCCAAGTTGCCGGTTGCGGTGCTGAACGCCCTTACGGTTGCGCCTGATCAGCGAAATGAAAAGCAGAAGGCAGAGGTGCTGAGCCGCTTCAGGGTGGATGCACCCGAATTGAAGGTGATTCGACAACAACTGGCCGACCTGCGCAAGGAGGAGACTGAACTCAAGAAGCAGATTCCCACCACTCTCGTGATGAAGGAGCGCGAAGCCCCGCGTGAAACGCACATTTTTATGCGCGGCAATTTTCTCAATGTCGGCGATCGCGTTTATGCCAACGTCCCGGCAGCATTGCCATCGCTTCCTGCAAACCAACCAACGAATCGCCTGACACTCGCGCACTGGCTCATCAGTCCCGAGAATCCGCTGACCGCCCGAGTTACTGTCAACCGTATCTGGGAACAATACTTTGGTCATGGAATTGTGGAAACGGTTGAAGATTTCGGCAGTCAGGGCGAAGCTCCCACTCATCCCGAACTGCTTGACTGGCTCGCCACGGAATTCATTCGCCAAGGCTGGAGTATGAAAGCCATGCATCGTCTGATTGTGACCTCGGCCGCTTATCGCCAGGTTTCCAAAGCTTCACCGGAACTCCTTGAACGCGATCCTTACAATCGATTGTTGGCGCGCGGCCCCCGTTTCCGCGTTCCTGCCGAAGGCGTTCGCGACATCACCCTCAAAGCAAGTGGGCTGCTTAGCTCAAAGATCGGCGGCCCCAGTGTTTTCCCCTATCAACCGGACGGCATTTGGACCCAGATTTACAGCGGCGACAAATGGGAAACGAGCAAAGGTGAAGACAAATATCGACGGGGTCTCTACACATTTTGGCGGCGCACCTCGCCATACCCGGCTTTCATGTCATTTGATGCTCCCAGCCGCGAACTCATCTGCACCCGTCGTCCCCGTTCCAACACTCCGCTTCAAGCGTTGGATACGATGAACGATCCTGCTTATGTTGAAGCAGCGCAGGCCCTGGCTCGGCGCGTGCTGAAAGAAGGTGGCGCGGACAATTCGAAACGGGCGGTCTATGCTTTCCGGCTTTGCATTTCGCGCCGGCCTCAAGACGGGGAACTTAAACGCATCCTTGCCCTCTACGAACAGGAACTCACCCGGTTTAAGAACGATCACGCCGCTGCTGAAAAGATGGCGACCAGTGAACTGGGCAAGGCTCCTGAGGGACTGGGGGTTGACGAACTGGCGGCATGGACTGTCGTCGCGAACGTCCTTCTCAACCTGGACGAGACCATTACCAAGGGATAATATGAATTGCCAATCAACCCCGCTCTCACAACAAAAGCTTCACGGCCTCACGCGCCGTCATTTCTTTAGCAAGTGCGCCTGGGGCATTGGCAGCGTAGCTCTTGCTTCGATGCTCGACGACAAACTTTTTGCAGCCACGAAGTCGGCCCACAGCCTGATCAACCCACTGTCACCCAAAGCACCTCATTTCACTCCTAAAGCGAAGCGGGTGATTTATTTGTTCATGGAGGGAGCGCCCTCTCAACTCGACCTCTTCGATTACAAACCAAAGTTGGAGCCCTTGAACATGAAGCCTTGTCCCGAGGAGATGATCAAGGGCGAAAGGTTTGCCTTCATCAAGGGAGTTCCCAAAATTCTTGCCACGCCACATAAATTTGCGAGGCATGGCAAATGCGGCATGGAGCTTTCCGAGCTGCTGCCACATCTGGCAACCGTCGCTGACGATATCACTTTGGTCCGGTCAATGGTCACTGACGCTTTTAATCATGCGCCCGCCCAAATTTTTCTGAATTCCGGCTCCACGCAGATTGGTCGTCCGAGCATGGGCTCGTGGTTAAACTACGGTCTTGGCAGTGAATCGCAGGATCTTCCCGGTTTCGTCGTGATGCTTTCCGGCGGTGGCCAACCCAGCGGCGGCACAGCGTGTTGGAGTAGCGGTTTCCTGCCCACGGTTTATCAAGGCGTACAATTTCGGTCCCAAGGCGATCCAGTGCTTTTCCTTTCCAATCCTGCAGGCATGAGCGTGCAGGACCGACGCCGCGCACTCGACGCTCTGCATGACCTGAATGAAATGGAGCTGAATGCCACCGGCGATCCCGAAATTGCCACACGTATCAACTCCTTTGAGATGGCGTACAAGATGCAGACCAGCGCACCGGAGTTGATGGACATTTCCAAGGAACCTCAATACATCCACGAAATGTATGGCACCGAGCCAGGAAAAGTTGCGTTCGCCAACAATTGTCTGCTGGCGCGCCGCCTGATCGAACGTGGCTCGCGATTTGTACAACTCTACCATCGCGGCTGGGATCACCATGGCACGGCTCCCAATACAGATATCGTCAATCCAGAGGGACTTCCCAAGCAATGTCGTGAAACTGATCGGCCAATGGCCGCTCTCATCAAAGACCTAAAACAACGAGGATTACTTGAAGATACGCTCGTCATTTGGGGCGGTGAGTTCGGTCGCACGCCCATGAACGAAGAGCGCGACGGTTCAAAATACCTTGGTCGCGACCATCACCCAAAAGCATTCAGTCTCTGGATGGCTGGCGGCGGAATCAAAGGAGGTTATACCCATGGTGCCACCGATGATTTTGGCTACAACGTGGTCGAGGGCAAGGTCCACGTTCACGATTTACAAGCTACCATTCTCCACTGCCTTGGGCTCGAACACACCAAACTCACCTATCGATTCCAAGGCCGCGACTTTCGGCTCACCGATGTTCATGGCGAGGTGGTGAAGGCGCTTCTTGCTTAAACGGAGCTGCAGTGCTCAATCTCTCCTTTACAGGCTAACTGCACAGCCCTTAGCTTAAAAAGCCGGAAGGCACACTAAGCGTGAAGATTTGATGCTTCAGAGAATACCGATGATCGTATTTCTAAACGGCCAGTTTGTTCCCGAAGAGAAGGCAGTGATATCTGTCTTCGATCGCGGCTTCTTGTACGGCGATGGTTTGTTCGAAGCCTTCCGCATTTGCAGAGGGAAACCGTTTTTGTGGGAGCAACACATGCGCCGTTTGCAGCAAGGCATTGATTTATTGAAGCTGCCAATGCCCTACACGTCAGGGCAACTCCGCGAACATGCCGCAGAGTTGATAAGGCAAAACGAGATGCCGGATTCCATTTTGCGCCTCATCATTTCCCGGGGCATCGGCGCACGCGGCTATTCACCCAAAGGTGCGGATCATCCCTCTGTGGTTATGTCGTTGCATCCTGCGCCCGTGATCGATCCAGGGCACCCGCCACAGTGGACTCTCATTACCTCCTCGGTCCGGTTGCCAGCCAATGATCCGCTCACCCAATCCAAAACCTGCAACAAACTCTCGCAGGTGCTCGCCCGTTCCGAGGCTGATGCTCATGGTGCGAATGAAGCTCTCCTGCTCGCCACCTCCGGTGAAGTGGCTGAGGCATCCAGCAGCAATCTATTTTGGATCGAGCATGGCACAGTTTGCACCCCTCCCCTGGCGGGCACGATTCTTCCCGGGGTAACCCGCGCCATGGTGCTTGAGCTTTGTGAGAGGCTCAACATCCCCGCCATGCAGACCACCACCACTCCGGGAAAATTGCTCCAATCCCAGGGAGTTTTTCTTTCGTTAAGTTCCTGGGGAATTGTTGAGGCTGTCACCTTGGATGGAAACAACCTCCAACGTTCCCCATTGCTCAAACCGATACGAGACGCCTACAATAAGGCGCTTGAAGAGCACTCCGGTTTGCAGGCCTAACTATTTGAACTGAACTATTTTCCTCGAAAAACGCACCTCTTCGATTGCGAATATCCGTAATTGGATCAATCCCGGCGTGTTGTTTGACTGGACAAAGATCGGTTTGCCTGCGAGTTTGCCAAAAGATTGAGGTGCAAACACCACAGTTTCGTGCTAAATAATCCCTCTTTAAGAGCTTAGTGCAATACTGATAAGGGTTTTGGGCTGGAAGAAAGCGAAAAATACCGCTTGATTCGTCTTCCGGCACACCCTATATTGCGCGCTCTTTTGGAAAGAATGTGAATTTATGAGACGCCCCAAAGGTATCAAAACGAAGAAGTCCGTAGCTAAACGCTTTAAGATCACCGCCACCGGCAAGGTCATGCGTTCCCGCGCCGGCAGACGCCACTTGCTCGCATCGAAGAATGCAAAACGCCGTCGTAACCTCGGCACCTCCAAGGAAGTCGATTCCACCGACACTTATCGTATCAAGCAGAACCTGCCCTTCAGCCGTTAACCGAATTTCAATCTCAACTGATTATTTTTTATGCGAGTTACTAATGCCCCAGCTTCGCGCAAGCGCCGCATACGCACAATTAAAGCGGCCAAAGGCTTTCGCGGTCGCCGTTCCAAATTGTACCGTTACGCCGCAGATGCGACGGATCACGGCAAGCAATACGCTTTCCGCGACCGCCGTGCCAAGAAGCGCACCTTCCGCCAACTCTGGCAGGCGCGCATCAATGCTTCCGCCCGCGCGGCTGGCACCACCTACAGCCGCTTCATGGAAGGCCTCAAAGCCGCCAAAGTCGCGCTGGATCGCAAGGTCCTGGCCGACATTGCTGCCACCGACAATGCAGCATTTGGCGAATTGGTCAAAGTTGCCCAAAACGCGTTGAAGACCAAAGCCGCCAAGGCTTAATTCACAATCCATTTTGATTCAACCAACGGGCGACCAGTCTCTGGACGCCCGTTTTTTATTGAACCGATCGAATTTATGTCATTCCTGGATCAAATTGAACCGCTCAAGCAGGCTGCCATTGCTGACCTCCACGCCGCCACCGATCTCGGAGCATTGGAGCAAACCAAAGGCTCCTATCTTGGCGCACAAGGCAAGTTCACCGGCTTGATGAAGCAACTCGGGACTCTCTCGAAAGAGGAAAAACCAGCCGCCGGAAAGCTTATCAACCAGGCGAAGGCAGAATTGGAAGCAGCGCTCGTCGCTCGCCGCGCGGAATTGGAACTCAAAGCGGCCCTGCCGAAGGAACCGACTGATTTCACTCTGCCAGGACGTCGTCGCACATTGGGCAAGCTGCATCCCCTCACCCAGGTTACCGAGGATATCGTTCGCGCATTTCGCAAAATTGGATTCGCAGTCGCGGACGGTCCGGAGATTGAGGATGAATACCATTGCTTCGACGCGCTCAACACCCCGGCCGATCATCCCGCCCGTGATTCGCAGGATACTTTTTATCTGGCCACGCCAAACCGGCAGTTGCTGCGCACACATACTTCCTCCGTCCAGATTCGTGTGATGGAGAAGCAACCACCGCCCGTGCGCATCATTGCTCCGGGACGCGTTTATCGCCGGGACAATGCGGACGCCACACATAATCCGACCTTCCAACAGATTGAAGGCCTTTACGTTGACAAGCGCGTGACCATTGGGGATTTGAAGGGCACGGTGGAATTCGTTTTTCAGGAATTATTGGGAAACGATGTGCGAGTCCGGTTTCGCCCACATTACTTTTCATATACAGAGCCAAGTTTTGAAATCGATTTTTCGAGCGCGATGGTTCGAAAGATGGGGAAGGAATGGCTGGAAATTGCCGGCTGCGGGATGGTGCATCCCAAGGTGTTCGAAACCGTCGGCTATGATCCGGAAATCTGGACTGGCTGGGCATTTGGTTTCGGCATCGAACGCATCGCCATGCTCCGTTATGAAATCAATGACATCCGTCTCTTCTATGAGAACGATGTGCGTTTTCTGAAACAATTTTGATTCGATTTATCCCATGAAAGTCACTCTCAACTGGCTTAAGCAATACGTGGATTTCAACTGGTCGCCCGAGCAATTGGCGGATCGCCTGACGATGATTGGCATCGAGGTGGAGGGCGTGGAAAAGCTCGGCGGCGAATTTGAAGGAGTTGTAGTCGCGCAGGTCATCACCAAAGACAAGCACCCGAATGCCGATCGTCTCTCGCTTTGTCGGGTCAACGACGGCATGACCGAACGCCAGATCGTTTGCGGCGCACAGAATTTCAGTGCTGGTGACAAGGTGCCGCTAATTCTTCCCGGAGCCTCCCTGCCCGCCAAGCCCGGTGAGCAGCCTTTCACCATCAAGGTGGGCAAGATTCGCGGTGTGGAATCTCAAGGCATGCTCTGCTCACCTCAAGAACTCGGCCTGCCGGACCAGGTGGATGGACTTTTGATTCTCTCTCCCGACGCCAAGGTGGGCCAGCCTTTTGCGGAATATCTCGGTCGTTCAGCTGGAGATGTGGTGTATGACCTGGAGATCACGCCCAACCGTCCCGATTTGAACAGCGTGATTGGCATTGCCCGCGAGATCAGCGCAGTCACCGGCAATCCATTGAGGATGCCAGGCATTGAAATCCCGACGACTTCCATATCCCAAGACAAGGTGAACAGCCTGGTGGGTGTTCGCGTCGAAGATGCAGAACTCTGCCCGCGGTATTCGGCGCGCATCATTCGTGGTGTAAAAGTTGGTCCCAGCCCCGATTGGCTGCGCAACAGCCTCGAAAAGGTTGGCATTCGCAGCATCAGCAACGTTGTTGATGTGACTAATTATGTGATGCTGGAAATTGGCCAACCGTTGCACGCGTTTGATTATCACCTGTTGCAGGCAAAAGAAGGCACTCGTCCTACGATTGTGGTCCGCCGCGCCCTCGAAGGTGAAAAATTCAAAACGCTTGATGGCCAGGAACGCACATTAACAAATCAAGCCCTGCTCATCGCGGATGAAACCAAGCCAATTGCGCTTGCCGGCATCATGGGTGGACAGAACACGGAGATTAACGATCAGACAGTTGATGTCCTGATTGAGAGTGCGTATTTCAAACCGCAGAATATTCGCGCCACCTCCAAAAAGTTGGAGCTCCGCACAGAATCCTCCTACCGCTTCGAACGTGGTGCTGATGTGGGCATCTGCGATTGGGCCAGCCAGCGCGCTGCGCAACTCATTCTTCAAACGGCTGGCGGTCAGCTTTGCGAGGGAGTAATTGATGCTTACCCTCACCCGGCTCATCGCAAGGAGCTCACTCTGCGCCACCATAAAGTCAGTGACTTGATGGGAGTGAAAATTACGCCCACACAGAACCTGCAGTATCTGCGCCAACTCGGTTTGCAGGTTCCCATCCAAAATGCGGATGAATATTGCATGGTTGAAGTGCCAACCTTTCGGGTTGACCTAAAGAGTGAGATTGATCTCGTCGAGGAAATCGCCCGGATGTATGGAATCGATAATATTCCCGCCACACCTCCGCGCGGCGTCATTGGATTGAATGAGTTTGATCCCATCTTCGATGAAATCTCTGAAGCCCGTCGCCTGCTCACCGGATTGGGACTTAATGAAGCCCAGGGCCAGACATTAATTTCAGATGCTTCCGCCAGGTTGACCAGTGCCGATTTGGTTGCGTTGGAAAACCCGCTCAGCAGTGAAATGAACGTCTTGCGGCCAAGTCTGCTCCCAGGCCTGCTGGATTCGCTTCACCATAACCTAAACAGAAAGAATGGGGATGTAGCGCTATTTGAAATTGGCCGTGTCTTCACGCAAACGAATGGCCAGATTAAGGAAGAGCGTCGGGTTTCAATTGCCCTTACCGGACGGCGTCATTCCCTGTTCTGGTCAGGTGAGGACCGCGAAGCCCAAAGTTGATGTCTATGACTTAAAAGGCATTCTCGAAGAGTTCCTGGAACACTTCGGCGTGCGTGGAGTGAACCATGCCCGTCGCCCGGACAGCACCGGGCTCTTTCTTGAATCGGCCACGATTAGTCTCGGGAAGAATGCCCTTGGCGAGATGGGCCAGTTACTACCCGCTTTGGCAAAACATTATGACCTGCGCGATGCGGTGTTGCTCGCCGAGTTGAATCTCGATCTCCTGCTCGCCCGTCGCAATCAATCCAAGACCTTTAAAGCGCTTCCGGCCTATCCTGCCATTCGCCGCGACGTAGCCATGCTGGTTCCAGAAGCTACGACGCACGAAGCGGTGCTAAACACGGTCAGGCAAACCAAGCCCCAAAACCTTGAGGCGATCGAACTGTTTGACGTTTTCAGAGGGAAGAACGTCCCGGATGGACAAAAGAGCATGGCTTATGCCTTCACCTACCGCAATCCAGAGCGCACCCTGACGGATGCCGAAGTAAACGCGGCGCAGGAAAAACTGGTGGAACAGTTGAAGCGCACCATTCAGGCCACAGTTCGGGAATCGTAGCCCGCCTTTCATTTTTCAAACCGATCTTCGGCAGGCCCGCCGGAGATCGGTTTTTTTCTTCTGAATTCGAAGGAGTTGTTCGTGCATTGTGCAATTCGCTGAGACAGAGCAGTTCGCATCTTGCATGGAAACAACACCCTGGACGCGAATCAGCCAAGCTTTCTTAATATTTATTAGCTCCTGACCCGCAAGGGTTTATGTTCTACCATTCCACTTGGCACACCTTACGCTTAGTGGTGAACTTGCAACACGGAGAAGCAACCATGAATGATAAACCAGCAAAACTCGGGATGAAAGCAGCGCCTCAGGTAGCTCGCGTTATCCAGCCTGCGTGGTGGGTCGATGAGGCCAGGGAAATACACATTCGCAAGATCCACCCAATCCGTGGTCAAATTCGTTGCTCCAGTGTTGTGGCAAGTCGCCAGTCCAAGCAGGCAACTGCTTTAAAACCTCCCCAATCCCAAATCGTCCTGACAAAGGAATTGATATGTTAAGTTGGACTCTGACTTTCCTAATCATTGCGTTGCTCGCGGCGTTACTTGGTTTTACCGGCATTGCCGGCACAGCAGCGGGGATCGCGCAATTATTGTTCGCCATTTTTTTAATCATGTTTTTAGTGTCTTTAATTGTGGGTCGCAAACGGGCTTGAATGCTTGACTTTAGATTTGGTCCGAAAAATCCAACGAGTGTGAAACCATTGGAAACAAAAGAACGAATGAAAATGAATTGTTATCTTGCTGCACTGCTTATTACCACAACGGTTGTGGGGTGCACTCGTGAGGATCAATCCGCCGATGCGGCTAGTGCGGCCGCCCACAATGCGGTGCAAAAGTCAAAAGACGCACTGGGCAGTGCCAGGGATTTCGCCGGAAAGAGCAAGGATCAGGTCGTCTCAGCATTTGAAACGCAAATGAAAGACCTGGATTCCAAGATCGGTGAATTGTCAAAAAAATCTGAGAGTTACAAGGATGATGCCAAAGTTCAGGCAGACAAGACCATCTCTTCCCTGCGGGAACAAAGAGATACGGTTGGCAAAAAGTTTGATGAGTTAAAGAGTTCGAGCCAGGAAGTTTGGGACAAAGCCAAAGACGGCTGTACGACGGCATTTAACAATCTGCAGCAGGCGTATGAGAACGCCAAATCAAAGTTTAACTAAATGGGATATCTCCGCTCCGGACAATCAGCCACCCAACTTTTAACCAGCAAGCACTTGTGAAAAGAAAAGGGTTACGAAGAATCCGAGAGGGAAATAGCATGCAGGTACCGGAGATATTCAAATCAGCTTTATCGTGTAGTTACATATAAACGGACTTGTCCCACCCCCAACCCCAAACTCTGCTTCCCCTTATCCCAGAGTTTGGGGTTCTTCTTTTCCGTTCCCGCATTGGTAAAAGTCGTTCCTATTTCCATATTTTTAACACTTACCTTCTCAACTTCAATAGGCTATCATTAGCCGAAATAATTCAAAATTGTATGCGCCTGCTGATAATTGACGACGAGGCAAACATTCGGAAAACCACCGCCATAGCGCTGGAAGGCATGGGGTATGAAACCTTGGGAGCCGAAACCAGTGCCGTGGCCCTTAAAAACCTTGATGGCTCGCACTTCGATGTCGCCTTTTTGGACCTGAAGTTAGGTAGTGAAAATGGATTGGATGTTCTTCCCAAGCTGCTGAAAATCAATCCTCGTCTGGACATTGTGGTCTTTACGGCCTTTTCAACCATCGAAAACGCAGTGGAAGCAATTCGCGCTGGCGCTGTGGATTTTTTGGCAAAGCCTTTTACCCCCGACCAACTTCGGCAGGTGCTGTCAAAAATCGTTCAGCGTCGCAAGCTCGAAGGCCGTGTAGCTGAGTTGGAAACCCGTTTGTCCACAGACTCTCCCACCACTGACCTGACCACTTCCGAGCCGGCAGTACAGCGGGTTTTTGAGATTGCCTTCAAGGCTGCCGGGAGCCCGGCGACCATTATGATCCTTGGCGAAAGCGGAACCGGCAAGACGGTTTTGGCCCGGACCATTCATGAAAACAGTCCTCAGAGGGAAAATGCTTTTGTGACGGTAAGTTGCCCGAGTCTTTCCCGTGAGCTGTTGGAGAGCGAATTATTCGGCCATGTTAAAGGTGCGTTCACTGGAGCAATCACGGAAACGTGGGGCAAAGTTTCGCTCGCCGATGGCGGCACCTTGTTCATGGATGAAATTGGCGATCTACCTCTGGAGATTCAACCGAAGTTATTGCGACTTTTACAGGAAAAGGAATATGAAAGGGTCGGTGAAAACAAGATCCGTCATGCCAACGTGCGTGTGATCGCGGCAACAAATCGCAATCTTGAACAGGCGGTTCAGGAGGGCAAGTTCCGGGAAGATCTTTTCTACCGTCTGAATGTCATTTCCCTCAGTCTGCCTCCCCTGCGGGAACGTTCAGCGGACGTTCAACGGATCGCTAACGGTTACCTCCGTTTTTTCGCGAAACAATGTGGCAAACAGATCAAGGGCTTTTCGCCAGCGGCAGAACAGGCGGTCCAAAATTATAATTGGCCGGGTAATCTCCGCGAGTTGCGGAACATAGTGGAGCGAGCAGTCATCCTGGCTGGTGGCAGCCAGCTGGAAGTCATTGACCTTCCCGACAAGATGAGCCAGTCAGTGCTTCTGAATGAAAGCCGATCCACTCACTTAGGCGCCCTGATTACGCTCGAGGAGCTTGAAAACGAACACATCAGAAAGGTGATCGAACGCACCACCACCATGGAAGAGGCCGCTCAAATCCTTGGCATTGATCCCGCCACCCTTTATCGCAAACGCAAGAAAATATCACTTTGAGAAACCAACTGCCCAGCCTCGCCCTGTGGAAGAAATTCTTCTGGTGGGGGGAATTAAAATCGCACTAATTTACCAGAAAATATTCCAGCATTATGTTGCGTACACGTTTATTTTTGAGCCTGGTTCCTTTCGTGGTAATCCTGCTGGCAATTGGGATTTATGCCATCGTCCTCTTCTCACGAATTACCGCCAACGTCGATGTAAACGTCACTGGAAATTACCGCAGTGTCATTGCGGCGAAGGAAATGACCTATGCATTGGATCGCATGTGGGATCCGGTCAAGAACCTGCTCCTGGATGATCCGCAGGCCAACCGCGCGAGCAAGGGCCTGGGGAAGTCCATTTTCGAGCAAAACCGGAAGGCATTTGAAGAAAGTCTTGCGATTCACCTGGGCAATCCCAAGACGGCGGCTGCGCAGGCGGCTGATCTCCGGTTAAAAGTCTTCTACGAGGCCTTCAGGGATGCCGGCAGAAACATTCTCTCTCATACCAACCACAACACGCAGGTACAGGTATATCAGCGGAATTTGATTCCAGCACACGACGGCCTTTTCTCCGAATTGGAAAAAATTCATAACGAAAACCAAAATGCCATCCTGGCCACCACGCAAAATGTAAAGAAAATCTCCACTTACGTCACCCAGTTGATGATCATTGGAATGTTGATAGCCCTGGTAATAGCCAGCTATGCCTGTTTCCATCTCGCCCGTTCCATTCTGCAGCCCATACAAGCCCTCACGCGCGCGACCCATGAATTGGGTGAAGGAAACCTCGACCAACTGGTGCCGGTTACCACGCGTGATGAACTCGGCGACCTGGCGGAATCTTTTAACAAAATGGCCGCACGGTTGCGTGCCTATCGTGAAACCACGGCGGAGAAAATCATTCGGCTTCACAAAACCATGGAGTCCACCCTGGCCACCTTTCCTGATCCCATTTTTGTACTCAACAAGGAAGGCAGGATTGAGTTGATGAATCCGGCCGCCATGGATCTTGCCGAAGACTTGGACCTGAAAAATGAGCTGCCCGAGCGGCTGCAGAAAACGGCTCGCAAGGCGCTGGCTGATGGTGAGAGTTTCCTGCCCAACAGCTTTAAGGAAGTGGTTCACTTCAGGTTGGGGGGAGATGAACGGTTTTATTTGCCTCGCATTCTTCCGATGAGGAATGAGGATGAAGATCTCTTTGGCGTGGCGATTGTTTTGTATGATGTCACCCGCTTTCGGCTGTTGGACGATGCCAAGACCAATCTGGTCGCCACCGTCAGCCATGAAATCAGAACACCTCTGACCAGTGTCCGGATGGTGCTTCATCTTTTGCTGGAAAAAACTGTCGGCGTGTTAACTCCCAAGCAATCCGAATTGATCGAAACCGCCCGCGATGATTCAGAACGACTATTACGGATTTTGAATGACCTGCTCGATTTGACCAGGCTGGAGCAAGGCAATTCTGACCTGTACAAAGAGAAGACCTCGCCAGCTGAATTGGTCCGGCACATAAATGACATTGTGCATGATGCCGCCGCCGCACGTGAACTGAATCTCGTGTGCGAGGTGGATCCGGAATTGCCTCTCGTCTGGGTCGATCGCCAGCGCATTGACCACGTGTTCACGAACCTGTTAAACAACGCCATCAAATACTCTCCCATCGGAAGCCGCGTCATTTTCTCGGCGAGGTGGTCCGATGATTTCGATGTCCAGTTTATCGTGCGTGACTTCGGTCCTGGAATTCCGGAGGAGTATCAGGACCACATCTTTGATCGTTTCTATCGTGTGCCCGGCCAGACAAAGACCGGCGCCGGACTGGGTCTATCCATCGCACGAGAAATTGTCATCGCCCACGGGGGACGGATTGGCGTCAGGAGCTGGCCTGGCCAAGGCAGCGAGTTTTACTTTATTCTATCGGGGATGGAGAAAGAGGAGATTCAACTGGAGAAAGTTTTTTAGCCAAGCATGGTTTTTAGGGTAACTCGGTTTAAACAAGTTTTTTGTAGGCTTTATCGTTGGTGAGTTTGACCACCAATTCCTTGATTTTCTGGGCCTGGCTCTTGTGGGCGAGCAAAATGGCATCATCCGTCTGAACCAGAATCGAATCCCTCAGTCCAACCACAGCAATAGGAGTGCGGTTTTTTGTGCGGGCATCAAAGATAATATTACGTGCGGCATCGACATGAATGAAATCGCCCACGGCACAATTCCCTTCAGCATCGGGTTTCAAATGTCGCGCCAGGGCTGTCCAGGAACCGAGATCGTCCCACTCAAATGATCCGTCCGCCACTACCACGTTCTGTGCGTGTTCCATCAAAGCAAAGTCGATGGAGATTTTTTTGATGTTCGGATACTCCTTCTCCAAAACCCGCTTCAGTTTGGCGGGATTGTTGGCGACCTTGAACCAGCGCTGGCAGGCTTCGTACATTTCCGGCTGATGTTTCTGCAAGCCTTCGGTCACGGTAACAAAAGACCAAATAAACATTCCGGCATTCCAACGGTATTGCCCGCTGTTTAGATATTCCACAGCCCTGTCATAGTCAGGCTTCTCGACGAATCGCTCAGCTTTGTAGAAGGTTGTTTTGCTCGGCTTTGCACCTTCAGGAGTTGGAAGCGCTGCGCCGGTATGGATATAACCATAACCTGTGGCTGCTTCAGTTGGCTTGATGCCGATGGTCACAATAACCTGGCCCCGTGCCGCGAGATTGAATGCATCCGAAAGTACCTGCTGAAACTTTTTCTCCTCGGGAATAACATGGTCGGCGGGCAGGACTGCCATCACGGCAGTGGTTGAACGGGCGCCAACAATGGCCGCACCCAGAGTGACAGCGGCACAGGTATCGCGGCCGCATGGCTCAGCAATGATGTTTTCCTTCGGCAACTTCGGTAGTTGCTTACGCACTGTCGGCGCCTGCACTTCATTGGTGATAATGATGATGTTCTTGAGAGGCACCAGCGGTAGAACACGATCAACCGCCTGCTGTAGAAAGGAACGTTTCCCCAGCAGTGTAATGAGTTGTTTCGGTGTCTTTTGACGGCTTACGGGCCAGAATCGTTCACCCTTGCCGCCAGCCATGATGATCACGTACCGATTATTCGTATCAGTTTTGCCTCGCATAATCCTTTTTCAGCTTCAACTCTGGTTCAGAACGAGCTTAAACCAAAACTATTTCTTAATTTGCATCCGCCAGTGACTTTACAAATTCAGTGACCTTTGGGAACCAAATCCGGGCTCTTCCCATGCTGAGCAATCTGGTTCACGATTGCGCTGCCAACAACTATGGCTTCCGCGCTGGCCGCCACCGCGCGCGCCTGCTCGGGATTCGAAATTCCAAACCCGACCGCGATGGGCAATTGGGTATGAGCCCGAATCTTTGCCGTCATGGTCGAGATGGTGTCGGAAACCTTGGTTTGCATGCCGGTTACCCCTTCGCGCGAAACATAGTAGATGAATCCCATTCCACGTTTCACAATCAGCCCAATGCGATCATCCGGCGTGGTGGGGGCCACGAGATAAATCACGCAAAGTCCAGCCTCACGCATCATTGCCTCATAGTTCTCAGACTCCTCCGGCGGAAGATCGAGAACAAGCAAGCCGTCCACACCCGCAGCAGCTGCGTCCTGAATAAATTTTTGAAACCCGTGGCGATGCAGCAAGTTGAAATAAATGTAAAGGACGAGCGGTATTTTGGATTCCTTGCGAATGGATTTTATCGTCTCCAAAACCTTGGTGGGTGTGGTGCCGGACTCCAAGCCGCGTTGGGCGGCCAGTTGGTTTACCAGGCCGTCTGCCAACGGATCGCTGAAGGGGACACCCAACTCCAACACATCCACGCCGATTTTATCAAAAGCGAGCGCCAACTGGCGCGTGGCTTCAAGATTGGGATCACCAGCGCCAATATACACGACAAATCCCTTTTGCCCGCGGTTTTTCAGTCCGGCGAAGCGTTCGACAATGCGATTCATTCGGGCGGAGATTGCCAATAAAGTCGTGTTGTGTCGAGGGTTGAGAAAGTGATTGAAATCCTTGTCACCGTGATCCGGCGGTTTTCAAATTCTTATTTCCATTCCAAACGAGCCGCAACCCCTCCAGGGTGAGCAACTGGTCGACAGCAGTAATTTCCGGCAATTTCGCCGCGATCAATTCGGCGTAACCACCGGTGGCCACGACCGGCAGCCTTGAAGCTTTCAAATCGCGCTTAAGTTCGGCAATAAGTTCGCGAATGAGACCGCGATAACCGTGGACAGCGCCGATCAACATTGCCTGCCGGGTATTCTTGCCGATAACAGCTTTTTCCTCGCGAATCTTGATCCGGGGCAGTAGCGCGGTTTTTTCGTGAAGATACTCCGTCATGGCAGCCAGGCCCGGGGCAATAATGCCGCCGACATAGTTCCGCGCAACATCAACGACGTCAAAAGTCACAGCGGTGCCGAAATCGACTACGACTGCCGGAGCTCCAAAATGATGAGTGACAGCTACCGCATTTGCCAAACGATCTGGTCCAATTGTTTTTGGTTTTGGATATTCGATTCCCACTCCGCAAATCGTTCTAGGACTCAATTCAAGACAGTCCAGTCCCCAAGTCTGCTTGGCGGTCCGTTTGACTCTGGGCGTGGCACGGGGCACCACACTGCACATGGAGACTCCCTCCAGTTTATTCCTGCCGACAAACTTTTCCACCAATTTACCGGCCTCACCCTTAAACCAACTGGCAGTGGGAACATTCGCCTGCCGGATCACCCGTGACTTATCAGCCAGTCCGAGATGAGTATTGGTATTACCAATATCGAAAAGCAGTATCATGGTTTTCTTAGTGAATGAATGTAGTTTCTATTTCTCCAGCTTGACATCGCCACCAATGATTCTTTCCAGGTGGCCGTGCTGGGTGCGCACAAGCAATGCCCCATCTGTATCCAGGGACTCCGCGCAGCCTTGTATTTTTCTATCACCTACATGAATGGTGACGTTACGTCCAATGGTTGAACAGTGTTCCGCCCACTCACCAGCCACGGATTCAAACTGGCCAGAGCATACCCGCTCATAATCCCGATCCATTTCCTGAAGAATCCTGACTGCCAGTTCGGCGCGATTTATCCGCTGACCGGATTCAACCTTGAGCGAAGTGGCAATTTTACGCAGTTCGGGTGGGAAATCAGCGGCGCTCAAGTTGACGTCCACACCGACGCCAAGAATGATATATTTGACCTTGTCCAGTTCGGCGCTCAGCTCCGTAAGGATGCCGGCAACTTTCTTCCCATCTATCAAAATGTCATTGGGCCACTTAATTTCAGGCCTGACACCAGTTTGGCTGCGAATAGCCCGGAACAAGGCAGTCGCAGCCGCAATGGTCAACTGAGTCACTGAGGTGGGCCGCAACTGCGGTCGAAGCAGAATGGAAAACCATAATCCTTGACGTGCGGGCGACATCCATATGCGTCCCAACCTTCCCCTGCCCTTCGTCTGTGATTCGGCAAAGACCACGACCCCTTCCTTGACGCCATCGCGAGCGAGACGTTCGACCACATCATTGGTCGAAGTAGTCTCCTCGAAAACACGGATGTCGCGGCCAATAACTTCGGTCTTAAGACTGGAAAGCAAATCATCCGCATGCAACACATCGGGAACGCTCAACAGGCAATATCCAAGATGCGGGCTGGCCTCAATTTCATAACCCAACTTGCGCAACTCTTCAATCCGCGCCCAAATGGCCGCCCGGCTGATGCCCAGTTTCTGAGAAAGTTCCGTGCCCGCCACGCCGTTGGTTCCGGCGGCACGCAAGGCGGCGAGAATCTGAGTGTCGATTGTCATTTCAACTTTATTCTTCAAAATCCAATCCAATATCCACCGCCCGCGCCGAATGCGTGAGCGCACCTACTGAAATAAAATCAACCCCGCTTTCCGCAATCCCACGAATTGTGGATAGGTTCACTCCGCCACTGGCTTCGGTTTGGGAGCGGCCTTTGATCAATTGGATGGCGGCACGCAACTGGTCCGGATTCATGTTATCCAGGAGTATAAAGTCCGCCCCGGCGGAAGCAGCCTGCTCCACCTGCTCAAGTGTGTCCGCTTCCACTTCCACCTTGAGCTCCGGGTACTTCTCCCGCGCCCGTTTCACGGCCACTTCAATGGCATTTGGCAACTCGTCCCGCAAGGCGGCAAGATGATTGTCCTTGATTAGCACCATGTCATAAAGACCGATGCGATGATTCTGCCCTCCACCACAGGCGACCGCATATTTCTCAAAGCGCCGCCAACCGGGAGTGGTTTTGCGTGTATCCAAAATCCTGGCGCGAGTCCCCTTGATGGCTTCGACATATCGGGCAGTAATGGTCGCTACACCGGAGAGTCGTTGCACGAAATTCAGGGCGACCCGTTCTGCAGTGAGGACGGCACGCGCTGGTCCTTCAATATGTAACAGGTCTTGTCCTGCTTTGAGGGCCTTACCATCTTTTGAGCCAGTTTGAAGCTTTACGTCGGCGGAGAGTTCGCGAAAGGCAGTTTCTGCAAAGGCCAATCCTGCGACGACTAGAGGCTCGCGAGCTTTCATCACCGCTTTCAGCTTGGCGGTTTCAGGCACGGTGGAAAGGGTAGTCACATCTCCGGTGCCGACATCTTCGGCAAGAGCCTGCTTTACTGCGTGTTTGATTTCTTCATCGGATAACGAACCCATGGATTAACAATGGCTCAACCGTCCTCCGGCATGAAGTAAAAAGTGCACAAACAGGCTATATTTTGTCTTTATTTGCCATCTTCATCCAACCATTATCCAATCATGTCGATCAACCATTTATCCCGCAGAACTTTTGTTACCGCTGCCCTTCTACTTTCCCTTTTCTCAGTCACAGGTCATGCCCAGACCAAAACAAAACCAGAGCATAGTGAAACGCTGTTCGAAAAGGAAATTGCCGCGTTTGAGGCTGCGGACAAAACTAATCCTCCTCCCAAGAACGTCATCTTGTTCGTTGGTAGTTCCAGCATCCGGAAGTGGACCACCCTGACAGCGGATTTTCCCACGCATAAGGTGATCAATCGTGGATTCGGCGGCTCACATATCAGCGACTCAATTGCCTTTGCCGATCGGATTGTAATCCCCTATCAACCCAAAATGATTGTCATTTATGCCGGAGGCAATGACATTAATTATGGGAAAAGTCCTGAACAGGTTTTCAGCGACTTCAAGACATTTGTAACCAAAGTCCACGAGAAGCTGCCGCAAACAAAAATTGCTTTTATCTCCATCGCCACGAATCCTTCACGTTGGTCGGAAGTCGAAAAGGTAAAGCAGGCAAATCAATTGGTTGAAACCTTCTGCAAAGCAAACAACCTCGTCTTCATAGATGTATTTCATCCCATGCTTAGTCCGGAAGGCAAACCGCGCCCGGAAATATATGTGAGTGACCGTTTGCACATGAATGAGCAAGGATATAAGATTTGGAAACAGGTCATTGAGCCTTATCTGGACTGAGGCGGATAAATCGAAATCAAACTTTGAATATTTGCAATTCTGACTCATCTTACGTTTATGGCTAACATCATTAAACGACCCGGTTGGCACATTCCTGAAAAATTGGTGACTCCTGAGTCACTCTATTGGAATCGCCGGAGTTTTTTGAAGCAGATGGGCTTTCTGGGAGCTGGAATCCTTTCCAGCACAATGATCGGTTGTTCCAAGCCTGTATCCGAATCCGGCGGTTCAGGTTCTGGTGTTACCACCGGTGCGGTGCAGTCGGCCAAATCAGATTCTTCCAAATATCCCGCGCCGCGCAATCCCGAGTTCAATCCCGGTTGGCCACTGACGAATGAAAAGACTGCCGCCACTTACAATAATTTTTACGAGTTCTCCACGGTGAAAGATCGGGTGCACAAGCTCACTGATAAGTTTGTGACTTCACCCTGGCCCATCCAGATCGGTGGCCTGATTGAAAAACCGATGAAGGTGGATGTGCAGGAAATGATCGAGATGATGACGCTGGAGGAGCGGGTCTATCGTTTCCGTTGCGTGGAGGCCTGGGCAATGATTGTTCCCTGGACCGGGTTTCCATTGAAAAAACTGCTTGATAAAATCGCACCAAAATCCGGGGCCAGGTTTGTGCGGTTCGAAACATTCAACCGGCCTGATCAGGCGCCGGGAATTGCAAGACTGAGCGATTATCCCTGGCCCTACACGGAGGGTTTGCGTTTGGAAGAAGCCATGAACCCTCTGACCATGGTGGTGACTGGCATTTATGGCAAGCCGCTGCCGAAACAGCATGGCGCTCCCATTCGGATCATTGTTCCGTGGAAATATGGGTACAAAAGCATCAAATCGATTGTGAAGATTGATTTAGTTGAGACCCAACCGGCCACACTGTGGGAAACGCTTGCTCCCAGTGAATATCCCTTTGAATCGAACGTAAATCCGGCAGTTCCCCACCCACGTTGGTCACAAGCCACTGAGCGAATGATTGATAGTGGTGACCTGGTAAAAACCGAGCCTTTCAACGGATACGGCAAATATGTTGAGAACCTATATAAGAAAGTTTAGTCCAGAAACCTGGTGCCATGACACGGTTGCCAATTTTGTTTGGACCGCAGCCCAGTAATTCTCTGTTGCTGAGAAATAGTTAAATTTTTCGCCATGCCCATACCTGTTATCAACGTCGCGCAAATGCGTGAATGGGAAAAGGCCTCTTGGGAAGCCGGCAAAACGGAATCCGAAGTCATTATGCGGGTTGGCCAGCTTGTAGCCCGGCGGGCATCGCAAATGGTTCGTCCCGGTCAACTTGTTCTCGTTCTGGCTGGCAAAGGCAATAATGGGAATGACGCGCGACGTGCGCGTGAGCACCTGGCTGACTGGCCTGTTTACCTCCAAGACGTTTCGAATCCGCAGGAAGGAATTTCCGAGCTCCATCAGATTCTCGACCAGCGCCCGGCCTTGATAATTGACGGCCTCTTCGGCATTGGAATTAACCGACCTCTGGACGAACACTGGGCCGCACTCATCCAGCGCATTAATGATTTGCAAACGAAGGTTCTCTCCATTGATGTGCCTTCAGGGCTCAATGCGGATACGGGCGAGCCCATGGGCACTGCAATCCGGGCTTCTGTTACCATGACTCTGGGTGCGCCAAAGCAAGGGCTCCTGCTTCCATCGGCTTGGCCTTATGTTGGTCGTTTGGAGGTCGTGCCGGACATTGGACTGGCAAAATGTCCATTCACTGGCGAAACAAATTGGACGCTTCCCGAAGATTTTAATAATTTCCCTCCTGAGCGTCCCGCAACCGCACACAAGGGAAATTTTGGCAGGATTGCCATTATAGCGGGAAGCCTTGGTTATCATGGCGCGGCAGTATTAGCTGCACGCGGCGCCCAGCGTGCTCAACCCGGCCTAATCACGTTATATACCAATGAAGAGGTTTATCATTCCATCGCACCACAGTTGCAAGCGGTAATGGTTTCAATTTGGAACTCGAAACTCAGCCTGCCGGGCGATTTCAATGCCGTCCTAATTGGGCCCGGTCTGGCTGCCGGGGACATTCCCGATGACATGAAAATGATGACGCGACATGTGTGGCGTGATGCCGCGGTTCCGGTAGTGGTTGATGCCAGCGCGCTTGATTGGTTGCCTCTGGCTCCTTTCCCCAAGAATGCGATCCGTGTCATCACACCGCATCCCGGCGAAGCCAGCCGCATCCTGCGTTGTTCAGCCAAACAGGTCGAGGCGAACCGCCCGAATGCCTTGCGTGAGGTATCCAAACGCCTTGGCAACTGTTGGGTGGTTTTAAAAGGAAATCAAACACTTATCGGTCGAAGTTCGGGTGAAATTTACGTAAATCCATCTGGAAACCCTTATCTCGCCCAGGGCGGCAGTGGTGACGCCTTGTCGGGATACCTGGCCGGGCTGCTCGCCCAGCCCACCTTGCAAGTTGATCCGTTAAAGACGCTTCGCTATGCTGTTTGGCAACATGGCGCCACTGCGGATAAATTAACCGCCACCCGAAACAACTGGATCGTGGAGGATTTGCTCAAAGAACTGGGCAGCGTTGTTCCCGAATTGCAGGATCTTCCCCCATCCAAACCTTCCTGAACTGCCGATCTGGCTCTTAATCTGACATTTAATGTTAATTTTCTTCCTTGGCCTGCGTCCCTCTCCTATGCAAAATTCCATTGTGCATAAGTTTTATTCATTTTGTATTCTTTTGGGTCTCTTTGGCCTGTTGAACGGGACGGCTAATGCTGAAACTCAAACTCTGCATCTTACCGACGGTCAGACCGTGGCTGGTGATGTCGTCTCCATGGACGAGCGAGGAATCGTTCTGCGTCAGGCGGATGGCAAGTACAGCGACCATATCGGCTGGGCAAAACTTTCCCAGGATAACCTCAAGGATCTACAGGGCAATCCCAAGGCGGCCCAGTTTGTTGAGCCATTCATCGAGCTGAGCGCTCAGGATAAAGCCAAGCGAACCGAAATCGAGATCCGACCAGTGCCGCGCCTGGAACGGCCTGCCACACGGTCGCTTATTGGCGGCATCTTTACTTCGGGAATTGGAATTTTTCTTTTCGTGTTGATTTATGCCGCCAACATTTACGCGGCGTATGAAATTGCGCTTTTCCGTGCCCAGTCTCCGGGATTGGTTTGCGGAGTGGCAGCTGTTTTACCCATCATCGGGCCCATTATATTTTTGTCGATGCCGACCAAGATAAAACACAAGGAGACCGAGTGGCAACCGCCTGCCGAAGAGTATATCGAGGAACCGATTCCGGCTGCCGCAGAAGAAGCTTCCGCGGCGGAAGTCGCTTCTGCTGCGCACACGGCAGCCCAACCGGTTGCGACTTCATATCCCCCAGCCAAGATTTTTGCGCGAGGACAATTTACCTTTAACCGCAGGTTCTTTGAAACCCAGGTACCGGGGTTTTTTGCCGTTGTTCGCGCCGAGGCTGATAGGGACATGGTCATGAACGTTCGTTCCAGTCGCGGCACCTACACTGCTCAGCGCATCAGCCGCGTGTCCATGACCGAAGTTAACCTGCAGGTGGAAAAAGAAGGCGCTTCTCATGATGTAACCATCCCTTTCATCGAGATTCAGGAAGTGCAGGTCAAACATAGGGACGCACCATAAATCTAAAAGCAATCGGGACCTGCCGCAGAACCCATCCTGCCATAAAAGATTAAAAACTGACTGACCACGTATGAAGTACCGCACGACACTCCTGTTTGGCGCCCCTGGAGCGGGCAAAGGGACCCAGGGTAAGATTCTGGGAACCATCCCGAATTTCTTCCATTGCGCTTGTGGCGATGTATTTCGCAGCCTGAAGCCGGACAGTCCCATTGGTCGCATTTTTCTCGAATATGCCAATCGTGGTTCGCTCGTTCCCGATAAACCCACAGTGGAACTTTGGGAACAGTTTATCGAAAACAATAAGAAATCGGGACGTTTTAATCCGGATACCGACACGCTGATTCTCGATGGCATTCCACGCAACGTAGCCCAGGCTGAAATGCTAAAAGATACGCTAGATGTGCGTGCCATTTTCTATCTTCGCTGTCCGAACATGAACAAATTGGTGGAGCGTCTCCAACGTCGGGCGCTGAGAGAAAACCGGTTGGATGATGCCAGTTTGGAAGTGATCAAACATCGCTTGAAAACTTACGAGCGCGAAACCAAACCTGTGCTAAATTTTTACGGGAAGGAGATGGTACACAAGATTGATTCGACCCAGACACCTGCCAAGGTCATGTTCGACATCTTGCGTCACATCACAAAAATTTAGCATGTCACAGCAATTTGGAGCGTTTACCGCGAGCGAACTATATTGCCCCAAGTGCAAACGATCGCAGCCTGTCAGGGAAAGGCTCCTGCTGGTCCTGCCATCAGGCGAGTTACACGAATATGTTTGTTCCCGCTGTGCCACTTCATTGGGAGAGCGCGAGACTAAAGCTTCACCTTTGAAACCTGAGGCACGACCGCAACGGCGAGCTCAGGCGCCTCGCAAATTGATAACCCGTTAGCAAAGGCCTTTCCTTCTTTATCATGGAGCGCCTGCGCATCATTTTCATGGGTACCGCCGAACTGGCCTGCGCCAGTCTGGAAGCATTGACCCAACAAACTGATTTTTCGGTAGTTGCCGTGGTCACTCAACCCGATCGACCGAAAGGCCGGGATTTAAAATTACAGCCCTCTCCAGTTAAACAGGTCGCATTGAAGCATGCGTTGCCTGTCCTGCAACCCGAACGTGCCCGCAATCCGGAATTTGTACAGAGCCTTGCAGAATTTAAACCGGACTTGATCGTCGTTGCTGCCTACGGACAGATCCTGCCAAAATCGATTTTGGAATTGCCACGCTTCGGCTGCTTGAATGTTCATACCTCGCTCCTGCCAAAATATCGCGGAGCGGCGCCTATTCAATGGGCTATTCTCGATGGCGAACCGGTGACAGGCGTTACCATCATGAAGATGGATGCCGGTCTCGATACGGGTGACATCCTGACTCAGGAGACCACTCCTATTCAGCACGAGGATAACTCCCAGCTTTTGCATGACCGGCTTGCACAGATTGGGGCGGCGCTTCTGGTTCCGACCATTCGCGAATTCGTGTCCGGCAAGATTATCGCCCGGCCTCAGCCTGTGGAAGGAGTCAGTTATGCCAGGAAGATTTTGAAAGAGGACGGCAAGCTCGATTGGACTCAACCAGCTCACGTGTTATGGAACCGCGTTCGCGGCTTCACCCCCTGGCCAGGCGCGTTTACCCACCTCCCAGCCGAGCCCAAACCTTTGCTCCTCAAAATATGGCAGGCCGAAGTGATTGAAGGAGCATCGGGTAATCCTGGAGAAATCCTGTCCGCAGACAAAACTGGCATTATCATCGCATGCGGAGAGAAGGCTTTGAAAGTAACCACTTTGCAACGCGAGGGCGGACGGAGGATGAATGCACAGGACTTTCTGACAGGGCACAGTTTAAAGCCAGGTCAGAAACTCGGCTAATCCAGTTCGTTGGCCGGCTTGGTGGCTCTTTTTATCAGCCGTTCGTATTCTTCTGGACTCACCAGTTTGGGGATCGCATGACAAACCTTCTCGAATCCGGGAAAGTTCCAAAGATTCGGAAAATCCCGGCACTGTTGCGGCTTCACTGGCTGAACAGCACAGCCATTCTGTTCTAAAAAGATACATTCGCCATTTTCCTTATCCTTCAAGGCAAGCCCACGGCGATCCTGCGTCAACCTGGTGAATTGCTGAATAAAATCGTAATCCTTCAATCCTTTAAAAGCCGCGAGGCGGGTAATCTCATCATCACTCAATCGCACCTGGCCCGGCCAGCGGCAACAGGCAGTGCAGCGCTCACATTCATAAAAAATCGGCACAGCTGGAAATTTAAGGCATACCGCACCAAGCGCAAGTACTGTGCAACGTTTTCCTTTTCAACCAACCCGGAGCCTTCCTTAACCCGGGTAAATTCCCCTGACCGGCGGCGAAACGCAAATGCCGCGGAGAAGATAAATACTTCGACCGCGGCATTTAAACGTTGCTAAATGGAAACAGGGAAATTACGCCTTCGCGTAAACCTCGGCACCTTTCTCGACAAATTCCTTCGATTTATCAGCCATGCCTTTTTTCAAGGCTTCTTCTTCGGCGATCCCCTGCTCCGCTGCGTACTTGCGCACGTCCTCGGTGATTTTCATGGAGCAGAAATGTGGGCCGCACATAGAGCAGAAATGTGCGCTCTTGGCTCCATCCTGAGGCAGAGTTTCGTCGTGGAATTCACGGGCGGTTTCAGGATCGAGACTGAGATTGAACTGGTCTTCCCAACGGAATTCAAAGCGGGCTTTGCTAAGGGCATTATCGCGAAATTGCGCACCGGGATGGCCCTTGGCCAAATCAGCGGCATGGGCGGCAATCTTGTAGGCGATCACGCCATCTTTCACATCCTTCTTGTTGGGCAAGCCGAGATGTTCCTTCGGAGTCACGTAGCAAAGCATCGCACAGCCATACCATCCAATCATTGCGGCACCGATGGCGCTGGTGATGTGATCGTAGCCTGGTGCGATGTCAGTCGTGAGCGGCCCGAGCGTGTAGAAAGGAGCTTCATGGCACCATTCCAACTGTTTGGTCATGTTCTCCTGGATCATGTGCATTGGCACGTGACCAGGACCTTCATTCATGACCTGCACACCACGATCCCAGGCACGTTTGGTTAAATCGCCTTGGACCTTCAGTTCACCAAACTGCGCCTCATCGTTCGCGTCGGCGATGGAACCAGGCCGCAATCCGTCACCAATACTAAAGCTGACGTCGTAAGCAGCCATGATTTCGCAAATATCGTCCCAATGGGTGTAGAGGAAATTCTCCTTGTGATGAGCCAGACACCACTTGGCGAGAATGCTGCCACCACGCGAAACGATACCGGTCGCACGATTCGCAGTGAGCGGGATAAAACGCAACAGCACGCCGGCGTGGATGGTGAAATAGTCGACCCCCTGCTCGCATTGTTCAAGCAGCGTATCACGATAAATTTCCCAGGTCAGTTCTTCCGCCTTGCCGCCGACCTTTTCCAAAGCTTGATAAATCGGCACCGTGCCAATGGGGACAGGCGAATTGCGCAGAATCCATTCCCGTGTGGCATGAATGTTTTTGCCGGTGGAAAGATCCATGACCGTGTCCGCGCCCCACTTGGTTGACCACCGCATCTTCTCAACTTCTTCTTCAATGCTCGATGCGACGGCTGAGTTGCCAATATTGGCATTTATTTTCACGAGGAAGTTGCGCCCGATGATCATCGGTTCCAATTCCGGATGGTTGATATTCGCCGGAATAATGGCGCGACCGCGAGCCACTTCATCACGCACAAACTCAGGCGTGATAAATTTGGGAATGCTGGCGCCCCAGGAATTGCCGAGATGCTGCTGATTAAGCACTCGTCGATCTCCATTCTTATTCTCGATGAGTTCCATCGCCGCTTCGCGACCCATGTTTTCGCGGATGGCGATATATTCCATTTCCGGGGTGATGATTCCCTGACGCGCATACCACAATTGCGAAACAGGATGGCCCTTGGAAGCGCGCAGTGGCCTGTGTGTGGCTGACTCCGGAGCACTCAAGGCTGAGATGGCTGAGTTGTTTCGCTGAGCGGAGCTCTGTGCATGGACGTCCGAAAGATATCCATTGTCCTGCGGTTTCACCCTGCGCCCGTCGTAGGCTTCCACGTCACCACGGGCAATCACCCATTTCTCACGCAGGCGCGGCAAGCCCTTGGTCACGTCACCTTGATAACCGGGATCACCCCAGGGACCGCTGCAATCATAAACCCGCACCGCTTCGTTTGGTTCAGTCTCGCCCTTGAAATTTTTGGTGGCATTCAACGTAATCTCGCGGAATGGCACACGAATATCCTTATGCAGATTGCCGGGCACGTAAACGCGTTTTGAATTAGGCAACTGGTCCGAACTCTTTGGCTCGATGGAGTCTCTAGGTGCGATCATAATGTCGTTCTAATTTGAGTTTTAAATTCGCGCGCGTACGCGTCAGTTCAATCTGCTAATGCTCCGGGGAAGTCTGGAGAAGCTCAGTTCCCTTCGCCAGCATTACCTGGAGCAGGTTCAAAGGGTCTGTTGCGCTCCCGCACAACACTCTCAGCCTTTTCCCACCCATGTGGGACCGGTCGGCTCCCCGTAAATCGTTTAATACACTAGGACGCTGAATTAGCCGCGTCAAGGCTCCATACCGCTATCCGCGCCCACTGGAACCTCCGTTTCGGAGCCACTGGACGGTTGGTCAAAGGGATAGATTACCTTGCGGGTGCTGTTGTATTTGAATAGTTCGGCATAACGTCCCCAGGCAATTATGGTGCGTAAAACACGGTGCGGTTTTTCGTGAGGATAAAGCATGGCGAGTTCGCTGAGGACTACCTCTTCTTCCAGTTCATGATTCTCCGCATTTTTTAACATACGCAGCACGAGATCAAAAACAAAGATGCTCCGCAGCTTGGCGTTTAATAATTGCTTGCGAGCATTCACATCGGCCGCAAGAAACTTCCTCCCCTCGGAGGTGAGCAAAACATTCTGCCCGGGAGTCGTTACCCAGCCAAGCAATTCGGCGGCTTTGACGAACAAAAGCATCTGGGTAAACTCTTTGTCCACTTGTTTGGCCAAAGCGAACAATTCCATTTCACCTTCGTTCTCCAGAATTTCCAGCAGGCCGATGGTGGCAAGTAAAGAAACATTGGGGATGCCGGGAATCGTCGGAGGTGCGGCAGGTGTCACCACCTCATCCGGCATCACAGTCTGGGTGATAATCGCGTGGAGCCGTCGACTTAGCCTGATAAAGTCCGGATGATGCTCATCGCGGGGATAAGGCAGGAAGTTATCGAGCACGGCTCGCAGCGTTCCCGGATTTGCTCCCAAAACCACAATGCGCGTGGCCATGAATACCGCTTCCGAAATGCTGTGCGTGACCATTAGAATACTATTCACCGGCGACGCCTTGTCCGTGTAAATATCGACGACCTCATTGCGGAGCGTTTCGCCGGTCATCACATCCAGCGCACTGAATGGCTCATCCATGCAAAGAATTTCCGGTTCGACTACCAGGGCTCGCGCAATGCCAACGCGCTGTTTCATACCGCCGGACAGTTCTCTGGGAAAAGCTTCCTCAAACCCTTCCAGTCCGACCTTGTCGATTACTTTACGGACCCGTTGCCTCTTTTCAGCATCGGACAAGGGCAGGTTCTCCAGCCCCATGGAAATATTTTGCTGGACGCTGAGCCACGGAAATAAGGCGAAATTTTGAAATACCAGTGCAGCCGAAGGGTTCAAACCTTGCATGCTCTTATTGCGGTACAAGACCTCGCCCGAAGTCGGCTTCAACAGGCCAATCAGAATACGCAGCAATGTGGATTTTCCACACCCGGATGGGCCAAGCATGGCCACCACTTCATGTTCACGCACCTGCAAACTGATGTCGCGCAGGATCTCCATGGCCTTGCTCCCGGCCAGATCATAACGGTGAGAAATGTGTTGGGCTTCCAAAAGAAGTTCTGCCATAAATCAATTATCCAAGCTGTAACGGGTCTGGGCCTGGTGAGTCAAGGGACGCCAGACAAGGCGATTGACCAGAACCACAGTAAATGACATGACTCCCACCGCGGCCCCAAGCAAAGCGAATCTGCCCTCGTCCGTTGCCTGGCTGATAAGCGCCCCAAGTCCGATAGTGCTAAGTGTCTGTCCTTTATATTTCATATATTCAGCGACGATACTGGCATTCCAGGCGCCGCCCATGGCTGTGATCCAGCCTGTCAGCAGTGACGGAAATATTCCCGGCAAAATCAATTTTCGCCAACGTGCGGACAGGGACAACCGTTTCAATCGTGATACTTCCCAGAGTTCGCGAGGAATCGCGCTGCTACCCGAAATCACGTTAAATAAAACATACCATTGAGTTCCCAAAAGCAGGAGAAAGACAGACCCAATGCCCAGCCCACCCCCCAGGGAGAGCACTAATGCTACCACAATCGGAAACAACATCGGGGCGGGAAAGCTGGCTACCATTTGAATAATCGGCTGCATGGCACGGGACCAGCGAGGGTTGCGCCCAATCATTACGCCAACCGGAATGGTCCAAAGCGAGGCCAGAGCGACCGCCGCAATCACTCGTCCGAAGGTCATTGCCGTGCTGAGCAGGATCGACTTCCAGTCAGCTTTGCTGAGTGAATGCAATAATTGAAAATATTTTATTCCGGCAAATATCGCCCCCGAGAGCGCAGCAATAACGAAAAACCATTTCAGAATTTGAGCAAAAACTCGTTTTTGAGAACGGGATTGCGGCTGAGGCAGGCCGGCCGAAAGCATCTTATTGGCTCGCGGCAAAAGTTTGGAAAGCGAGCGGACAAAAGGTCCCCAAAGACGGGAACGGCGAACGCGGTCCCAAAGCCATGATTCTGTTCCTCCGCGGGTCGAGGCATCCTCATCGCTAAATTTTTGGGACCAGGCAACAACCGGTCGCCAAACCAATTGGTCCAAAAACACTATCATTGACCCCATGGCCACCACCCCCATTACCTGCGCGGTGACATTCCCCTGCTCGATCGCGAGGCTCATATACGAGCCCAGACCGGGCAATCGAAAATCATGCGAACCCAGCACGAACGCTTCGCTGACCGTCAAAAAGAACCAACCTCCTGCCATGGAGAGCATGCTGTTCCAAACCAACCCGGAGGCGGCATAAGACAAATCCAGCCGCAGAAAGCGCTGCCACCATGTTAGTTTCGAAAGTCGGGCAACAGCGTTCAGCTCTTCTGGAACCGACTTTAAAGAATAGTAAAAGGAGAAAGTCATGTTCCAAACCTGTCCGGTAAAAATCATCAATACGGAAGCGATTTCCAGTCCCAGGTTGCGATGCGGAAAAAGATGAATCAAACCCAGGACGAATCCCGGAAGAAATCCAAGCACTGGAATGCTCTGAAGAATGTCCAGCATGGGAAGCATCACCCGTTCAGACCCTTTCACCCGGGCGGCCACATAACCGTAAGTCATCGTGAAGAAAAAGGAGATGACATAAGCAATGACTCCCCGGGTGAGGCTAAACAGGGTATAAAGTGGAAGATACCTTAAATCCAGGTGAATCTCTGCGACCGGTTGCAGTTGTCCGGACCATTCCCTGGCCACGGCAGTGATTCCATAGATCACTGCCACCAGTCCGACCAAAACTGCCAGATCAACCCAGCTAAAATTGCGCTGCGGGCGAGGTGCTGATATCTCAAATGCCATGATTCCAGTTTTGAGTGCAATGCCGTGACTCCTCGCAGCACAATGCCTTCAGAAAATTAGTTTCGTGGAATTTCTTTAAAGAGCGAGTTTTTTCTTAAAATTATAGGAGTGTTCCGTGCAGCAACTGGTAAGCGACATTGAAATAGATCACGATGCCGGTCACATCCACCAGAGTTGCCACAAACGGTGCGGAGCAGACGGCAGGATCGAATTTCAAGCGGCGCAGAACCATCGGCAACATGGCACCGACGAGACTTCCCCAGAGCACCACCCCGATCAAACTGCCGCTGATGGTGAGAGCCACCTTCATATAATGCGGGCCGTAATCCTTGAACTTGAGGTGTTGCCAGATGAAAATGCGGGCGAATCCGAGCGTTGCGAGGACGAATCCGAGCGAAAGCCCAGCCATGAGTTCCCGGCGAAAGACACGCGCCCAATCACGCAGAGCCACATCACGGACCGCCATGGCTCGGATAATAAGCGTGGTGGCCTGCGATCCGGAGTTACCGCCACTCGAAAGAATCAGCGGAAGAAATATGGAAAGGATGGCAGCTTTCTCAATTTCACCTTCAAAGTAGCCCATCGCCGTGGACGTAAACATTTCACTGACGAACAGGATCGAAAGCCAGCCCGCGCGCTTTTTGACCATCTGCAGCAGCGTGATCTTCAGGTAAGGTGCGTCCAAGGCCTCCATACCGCCCAGCTTTTGAATGTCTTCCGTGGCTTCCTTTTCAGCCACATCCAAAATATCATCCACCGTGACCACGCCTACGAGAACATCCTTGGAATCCACCACCGGAAGAATCGTCACATCATATTTCCTAAAAGCGGCCACGGCACTTTCCTGATCGTCCGTGGCGCGCAAAGCCAGATTACGGTTCTCAAGGAGTTCCACGACCGGAGTTTGAGGATCGGCAACCACGACATTTCGCAGCCGCACCCAATCCACCAACTTGCCCTTTTCATCGACCACGTAGAGTTGATTTAAGGACTCGCGTTTCCTGCCTTCAACGCGCAAGTAGTTTAGGACTTCCTGCGCATTCCAACTCTGCTTGATGGCGACATACTCCGGAGTCATTCGCCGACCAATGGAATCCTTTGGATAGCCCAGCAGGTCGGAAGCAATTTTACGCTCATTCGGGGATAGCAGATTCAGCAATTTCTGGGTGGCGGCAGCAGGTAGCTCCTCAAGCAAAGCCGTGCGATCGTCAGGGGAAATATCATTAAGTATCTGCGCCACCTGTTCACTGCCGAGGGAATGTAACAACTGCTCCTGCTCCTCCAACGAAAGATATTCAAAAACCTCGGCAGCGGTCTCGTGCGGCAGGATCCGCATAAGCACCGCCTCATCGTCCGATTGCAGGTCGGTAAAAATCTCCGCAATTTCCATCGGTGAAAACCCGCATAGGATTTCCCTCAATTGCGCAAAATTTCTCTGCTTAATTAGCTCTACGAGTTCAGGTTGTAGCAGGTTGCCGATCATCTGAAGCCAATAAAACCTTTATTCAATAAAAGGCAAAGCAAAAATGCCATTTTGCTTCATGCTGAACGGCGATGGAGAAGCAAACTGTCAACTTCTAAGGCATATTCGAATATTTGGCTGAAGAAGGATCTTGCACCAGCGGGGAACAGAGTTGAGGTTTTTAGCAGACTGGCAAATCGGAAGCCGCGAGCCAACGACCGGGGATCGGAGGACTACTCATGTTACAAGTTGAGCGGATTTCAGACACACTTTGGGAGATCCCAAGAGATTGCGAAAAGGGCATGCGCGTGCCAGCCCGGATTTATGCTACAGAGAAATTGATCCAGGAGATGGACGAAACTGTCTACGAACAGATCACCAACGTGGCCACTCTTCCTGGAATTTCCCAATATGCACTCTGCATGCCGGATGGACATTCGGGCTATGGTTTTCCGATTGGTGGCGTCGCCGCCATGGATGTGGAGCAAGGCGGCGTGATTTCTCCGGGTGGGATCGGTTTCGACATCAACTGTGGGATGCGCCTGGTGATCACTAATCTGGTTGAGCGCGAGGTTAAGCCGCGCATCAAGGAATTAACAAACTCGCTCTTCAAAGAAGTGCCGGCAGGTGTGGGCAGCGCCGGGATTCTTAAACTCACGCGCGAAGAATTCCGCAGGGTGATTGAGGAAGGCGCGCGTTGGTGCGTGGCCAACGGCTACGGCTGCGAGGAGGATCTGGCTCTGACGGAGGAACAGGGATGCATCGACGGAGCCGATGCTCTGAAAGTCAGCGAGCGCGCCATCGATCGCGGCCTCAACCAGATCGGCACCCTGGGCTCGGGAAATCACTACCTGGAAGTCCAGGTGGCCCGAAAGGAAAACGTCTTTGATCAGGAATTAGCACACGCTTTTGGCATCACGGCCCCGGACCAGGTAGTGGTGATGTTTCACTGTGGCAGCCGGGGCTTTGGTCATCAGGTGGCAACCGACTATTTGCAAATCTTTTTGAGAGTCATGGAGAACAAATACAGGATCAAAATCCTGGACCGGGAACTGGCCTGCGCCCCGTTCAACTCTCCCGAAGGGCAAAACTATTTCGCCGCCATGAAGTGCGGCATCAACATGTCCTTCGCCAATCGTCAGGTTATTCTTCACCATATCCGCAAAGTGTTTTCGACGATTTTCCAGCGTTCAGCTGAGGACCTGGGTTTGCGCATGGTATATGACGTCGCGCACAATACCGCAAAGCTGGAACGTCATCGTGTGGGCAATCAGGAGCGAATGCTGTTGGTCCACCGTAAAGGCGCAACGCGCGCGTTCGCACCGGGAATGGCGGGAGTTCCAGAACAGTACAAGCAACTCGGCCAGCCTGTCATTATCGGCGGCAGCATGGAGACTGGTTCCTATTTGCTGGTCGGAGTGCCGAGCGGCGCGCAGTCCTTCTTCAGCACCGCGCATGGCAGTGGCCGTACCATGAGCCGGACCAAGGCGCGCAAACTATGGCGTGGACAAAAGCTTCAACACGATCTGGAGCAGCGAGGCATCTATGTTCGCAGTACGTCATGGGCTGGACTGGCGGAGGAGGCTGGCAGCGCTTACAAGGACATCGATGAGGTTATCCACGCCGCCGAAACTGCTGGACTGTGCAAACGTGTCGCCCGGTTCAGCCCCATCGGAAACATCAAAGGATGAAAATGCAGGTGCGCACGCCCATTACCATCATCACCGGACCGCTGGGGAGCGGAAAGACTACCCTGCTCCGCCATCTCTTGAACTCTGTCTCCAAGCCGATGGCAGTGGTCATGAACGAATTCGGTGAGATTCCGATTGACGGCACAGTCATCGCAGGAAAAAACGTCCTCCTCAAGGAATTGGCCGGCGGCTGTGTTTGTTGTTCGTTGATCGGCGAGTTTGAGGCCGCGATGAATGAGATGATTGATACGGTGGATCCAGAGAAGATTGTGCTGGAAACAACCGGAGTCGCTGAACCAGAAGCGTTGGTTTTCGACATTGAAGAGAGGCTCTCTCGCGTGCGATTGGATGGCATCGTTTCAATCATGGATGCGGATGGCTTGCTCAACTTTCCATCGTTAGGTCATACGACGCGCATGCAAATAGAATCGGCGGATCTGCTGCTCCTGAACAAAGTTGATTTGGTCCCGGAACGCGAGTTGCATCCATTGGAGGAGAAACTGCAACAACTCAATCAAACCGCTCCCATTGTCCGCACGCAATTTTGTCATGTGGATATGGATTTGCTCTTCGGTATCGCGCGGGAACGAACAGTAGAGCCACCACACCACGTGCATCAACTCGAGTTCGACTCATTCAGCTATTCCTCCGCCGTGATCTTCGACCGGGAGAAGTTCGAGCAATTTGCCGCAAACCTTGCGCCGGACGTTTATCGCGCGAAAGGTTTCATCCGGTTCACCGACGGAATTTATCTATTCAACTTCGTTGCCGGGCGTTGGAACTTCGAGCCGTTCGCCCACAAAGATACGGTGCTGGTTTTCATCGGAAGGCAATTAGCGAACGCAAAGGAGTTGATGCTTAATCGCCTGAGAGCCTGTGAGGAAGCTGCCACTTTACACAAAGTGGACGCATCATAACTTATGTCATACGAATTTCTGGAAGGAGTTGCGATGGCTGATATCGCGTTTCGGGCCATGGGAAGGAGCCTGGAAGAAGTCTTCGTTTCGGCCGCGGATGCCACGATGGAGGTGATGATCGACAATCTGGACAGCATTGATTTCAAGGAGCGACGAGAGCTTCGCCTGGCAAACAGTGCGTTGGACATGTTATTGTTCGATCTGCTGCAGGAGTTGATTTACCTAAAGGATAGCGAGCAATTGCTTTTGCGTGTGAGGCCGATTCAAATTACGCGGGAAGGCAACAACTGGAAGCTTGCCGGCGAGGCGCATGGAGAAAAGCTCGATCCGGTTCGGCATCGCCAGCGCGCAGACGTCAAAGCCGTGACCTTGCATCATTTCGCACTGGAAAAGACAGACAACGGCTGGAGCGCGAGTGTGATTCTGGATATTTGATTCTTTTGGTTTGCGAAACGTGATCCAAAAGGTTCTCCTGACAATAATGCCGTTCCGCATCGCACGGAACGGCCTTTTTCACCTGGCAGACAGGGCTGCTAGGCGTCGAAAGATTTTCCACAGCCGCAACTCTGCTTGGCGTTTGGATTGGAGATCTTAAATCCCCCACTGTTAAGACTGTCACTAAAATCAACCACCGATCCGGTAATATATTTGGCACTGAAGGGATCCACGAGGACGGAGACTCCATGCATATCGGTGATCAAATCATCGGGACGCTTTTCATCAAAGACCATGGAATACTGCATTCCGGAACAGCCACCTTGCTCCACATATACGCGCAAATGTTTGCCTGCATTTTGTGGATCCTGCGCCACCAGGTGACGGATCTGGCTGGCAGCATTTTCGGTGACGGTTATTACGGAATCAGCTGGTGTGGATGTGTTCATTCGGACTACTGAAATTTAACCGTCGATTATCGTGATGTCAAACGCCGTGCTCCGCTTTTTGACGAGCCAGTTTCTCGCCGGTTTTGGTGATTCTTTCCTGCAGCGTGGGCTTCAAGGGAGGTAATTTTTCACAGAGCGTGCTGTACAGTTTAAGGGCATGCTCCCATAATCCAAGTTCTTCAGCCAGTTTTCCCGCCTCCAAACCGTTTTGCGAGATGCAATAGAGATCGGCTTCCTCTCCCGCGCGAAGATTCGCGGTGAAAACCACTTCTTCACAGAGGTTCATCGCCTGTTTTAACAACGGGCCCTGCTCGGCTGCGGTCTTGTTCGTATGAGCCAACCCTTCCAGCGTTTTTGCCAAACCAAGCTGGGCGAGGCCTCGTGTATGGACGTCTGCCACCGGGGAATCGATTGCCTGCTTATAATAGGTGGCGGCACGATCGTATTGCGAAGCGTCCTGAACCGCCATTTGCAGATAGCAGTTGCCCACCTCTCCCGCAGCCATGGGAGCGACACTGTTGGTGGAATAATTCTTCTGAATATCAAGGAAGATCCCGATGGCTGTGTTGTAATGGGCGACGCTATTGGTGGTGTCCAGAGGTGCGAGTCCCATCATCGCGGAGCCGTAGGCAAAAAGCGCTTCCAGGCGCAAGGGAGCCGGGCATTGCGGCAGGATGGTCAGATTGGTGAAGTAAGTAGTGGCATCGTAATAATTCTCACGAGCCATCGCCGCACGACCAGCCATCATCTGGGCCTGTAATCCCTCATTGGTGGCGGCAGGCCAATTTTGGTAGACTTCCTTATAGCTGCGCTCGGCCCTCGGAAAATCCTCCTGCCGCCAAAAGTAATCGCCAATCCAATATTTGGCCTTGGCAGCGAGTTGATTGGTGGAAAATTTGACCACGAAATTGGTTAAAATCGAATAAGCGTTCGTTTCATAGCCGGCCCGGAAGTTTGCCATGGCCCGTGAGAACTCAACTCTTGGCAGCACGGCCGAATTCGTGGAGTCGACAATTAAGCGATCGTAATTCGTAATTGCCGCCTGCCAGTTCCCTTCCTTCTCATACGTATGCGCGATCGCAAGTCTAACCTCTGACGAAAGCGGCGAGGTCGGACTCTTCTCTATAAACATCTGTAAGAGATCACGCGCGCCGGCTGGGTTAGCATATTCCGTCATCCCCTGCCCAACGAGCAGTGCAGAACTGTCTGATAAAAGAGTGTTCGGATAGAGATCCAGAATCTTTGCCATGGCTTGCGATGCCTGAGTGATGTTCGTTTCGGCCAACGCAGCCCGGGTGATCTGATAAAGTGAACGCTCAAAGAGATTACTGCGCACGAGTGGAAAGTTTTTATATTCCTCAACCACCGGTATGTAATTGGTGAGTGCACCGTGGAAATCTCTTTCCGTGAATTGGATGTCCGCCAGTTTAAAACGTGCCACAGCCTGGGACTCCGATTGGGGCAATCTCTGCAGAGCGTTACTGAAGGCAGTCCGGCTCTCGGCAGGTTTATTTTCCAGCCACAAACACCATCCCAGATTGAGCTGAGCAGCGCCCACAAAATCACTGTTCGTAAAACTATTAATAAGTTTCTGAAAATTTGCCTTGGCCAGTGAAAGCAGATTTGTGCCTGGCAACGTCACTGCCGCGGTGGCGGGCGTGAGTCCGGTGGTTGTAGCCTGCCTCAATTGCAGTTCACCCAATGTCAACAACGCCACATCCGCTGTTCTGTCCTCAGGAAATTTACTTAAGAATGAATCTAATTTCTGGGTTGCGATGTCGAGTTTGTTTTGCTTTAGGTTCAGATCAACGATTTTGTAAATCGCCTGTCGTCGGAGAGCCTTGGGAGTCTCTGCAGAAAGTTTTTTCTCAAAATTCTCATAGACCTCCACGGCGTCAGCCAGACGTCCCAACTTTTCCAACACATTTGCCTGAAACGCCACGCTTTCACCAATGAATTCCAGGTTGCCGGTCTCGACAGCCAGGGTGTTCAAATTTGTACCGGCCTGTAATGCTTCGTCCGTTTTCCCGGCTTCAAACAAGCTACGACAAAACAACAACTGACTTCGCCACTTAAACTCCGGGGTCAGTTTTTGCTGGGAAATAATTCGCAGGTCTTCCGATACGGCCTGGTAATCTTTCTGGATCAGATCGGCTTCGGCGAGCAGAAGCACCCCTTTAATGGCAAATTCATTCGTCGGGTTGGATTTGAGCAATTGCTGGAAGGCTCCGTCAGGTTGTCGTAGTTCCTTGATTGCTTCGGGCCACGCTCCCATTTTTCCCAAGGTCTGACTTTGGCTGAAAATTGCCTCCGCTCTTTTTGCCGAATTGGTATACACGGTGACGATTCGAGAAAAGGAGTCAGCCGCATTTTTATAGTTGGCACTGCGGTAGGAGGCCACAGCTGTCCAATAGAGATATTGGTCAGCCAGTTTTCCTGCATGTGGCATCTCCGTGGAGAGCAACTCAACGACGCCCGAATCGCGCCCCAACGCATAACGTGATTCGCCCTGTAGCAGAACCGCATCAGCAAAAAATTCTGATGTCGGATATTTCTTTGCAAAGTCCGCAAGTTTTTCCTCAGCCTTTTCCCAGTTGTGGGACTTGAAAAAGTCCGCCGCCACTTCAAAGGCGTGGCTTTCTGGTGTCGCGGCAGCACTACAATTGACCGTGGCAAAAAGGAATTGAATCAGGGCCAGAAAACCCCAGCAGCCAGCGATTCTTTTAAAATTCCACTTCATTCAGATGTTCTTTATCCAACAGTTTCATTCAAGATGCGACTCAAATATTGGCCGGTATAACTGCCCGGGCACTCAGCCACTTCCTCAGGCGTTCCTTGAGCCACGATCCTGCCTCCGCCCGATCCACCTTCCGGTCCAAGATCGACGATCCAATCAGCAGTTTTAATCACATCGAGATTATGTTCAATAATCAGAAGTGTGTTTCCCGAGGCCCGGAGCTTGAAAAGGACTTCGAGCAATTTTGCGACATCGTGGAAATGCAGGCCAGTGGTGGGTTCGTCAAGGATGTAAAGCGTTCGTCCGGTCGCCTTGCGACTGAGCTCGGACGCTAGCTTGATTCTTTGCGCTTCACCGCCGCTCAACGTCGTGGCCGACTGGCCTAAACCGATGTAGCCCAATCCCACATCCGCCAGTGTCAGGCATGGTTCGTAAATCTGCGGAACTGCTCTGAAAAATGTCACCGCCTCGTCCACGGTCATGTTCAGAACGTCGGCAATATTCATCCCCTTATAGCTAATCTCCAGGGTCTCGCGGTTATATCGCCGGCCATTGCACGCTTCGCAGGTCACATACACCGGTGGCAGGAAATGCATTTCGATTTTGATGAGTCCATCGCCCTGGCATTTTTCGCACCGACCGCCTTTTACATTGAAACTAAACCGGCCCGCTTCGTAGCCGCGAATCTTGGCTGACGGCAGCTTGGCAAAGAGATCACGAATGTGATTAAACATCCCGGTATAAGTCGCTGGGTTGCTTCGCGGTGTCCGTCCAATGGGAGTCTGATCAATAACAATGACCTTATCCAGATTCTCGAATCCCTTCAGTTCACGATGTGCCCCTGGCCGTTCCTTTGAACCATGAAACTTCCGAAAGAGAGCCCGCCGCAAAATGTCGTCCACAGCGGTACTTTTCCCCGAACCGCTCACTCCCGTTACACAGGTGAGTGTTCCCAGGGGAATTCGCAGATCAACGTTTTTGAGATTGTTTTCGGTGGCGCCCAACACTTCCAGCCAGCCACGGTCCTGAGTCGGTTTTATCCGCTTTTTGGGAACGGCAATCGAGAGCTCGCGAGTTAAATATTGGGCGGTAAGAGAGCGCGATGAGGCTAATATTTCAGGCAACGTTCCAGCCGCAACAATTTCTCCGCCGCGCACTCCGGCGCCCGGCCCCAAATCGAGAATGTAATCGGCGCGACGAATGGTGTCTTCATCATGTTCCACGACTAGGACAGAATTACCCAGATTTCTCAGCCCTTCGAGGGTCTTCAACAACCGTTCGTTGTCACGTTGATGCAGACCGATGCTAGGCTCATCCAGGATATAAAGCACCCCGACCAGTCCCGCACCAATCTGGGTGGCCAGGCGGATGCGTTGCGCTTCGCCACCGCTCAAGGTGCCACTCTCACGGTTTAGAGTTAAATAGCCGAGGCCAACATTCTTAAGGAAACCCAACCGGGAACGCACCTCCCGAATAATTTCAGCGGCAATCTTCTGTTGAAATTCGGAGAGTTTGAGCTTGGTAAAAAAATCATCCGCAGCCTCGATTGAGAGGGAGCAGACATCCATGATGGAAAGCCCGGGAATGTTTGGTTCCTTGGAACTCCTGGTTCCAAATTTCTCCTTCAGCTCCGCATTGCCAATGGTAACGGCAAGAATTTCCGGTTTGAGCCGCCGCCCTCCACAGGCATCGCAAAATTGAGGGCTCATGAAACTCTTCAACCGGTTCCTCGTGAACTCACTTTCGCTCTCCTGATAGAGTCTTTCGAGATTCGGAACAACTCCCTCGAACGCGCGGCTCACCTTGCTCATCTTGCCGGCACGCCAAAAGTTGAACTCAATCTCGGTGGAGCCCGAACCCCACAGCAGAATTTTTTTAAAATCTTCCGGCAAGGTTTTATACGGAGCCTCGAGATTCTGTTGGTACTGGGCGGTCACACCGCGCAGCATGCTCTTGTAATAGACAACCATCCGCTTGCCACCTCTGCGCCATGGCAAAATCGCACCTTGTTCCAAAGATTTCTCAGGATCAGGGACAATGAGCCCTTCATCGAAAACCATCTTCTGTCCCAACCCATGACAGACCGGACACGCGCCTGCAGGTGAATTGAAGGAAAAATGCTTGGGAGTGAGCGGTTCAAAACTCATTCCAGTCGCAGGACTGTAATTGCGGTTGGAATGCAGGGTCTCAATCCAGCTGGTGGTCGATTCCGTTCCCGGCAACTGGTGCAAAGTCAACAACTGTCCTTCTCCCCACCTCAACGCCGTCTCCACCGAATCACTTAACCGCACGCGAATCTTCTCATCCATCACCAACCGATCAACGACCGCTTCGATCGTGTGCTTCTGCTTCGCATCCAGCTTTACTCTGACATTACTGGCCAACTCCACCATCTCGCCATCGATGCGTGCGCGAACAAATCCCTCGCGACCAAGGCGCTCCACGACATCGCGAAACTCTCCTTTTTGATCGCGCACAACCGGAGCCAAAATCATCACCCGCGTCTTGACAGGCAGCGCATGAATCTTGTCCACGATGTCGCTCGTTGTCTGAGCCACAATCGGCACCCCACTCTCTGGACAATGCGCCTGCCCCACATGCGCAAATAACAACCTCAGGTAATCGTATATCTCGGTGGTGGTGGCAATGATCGACCGTGGGCTGGTCCCGGAACTTCTCTGTTCAATCGCAATTGCCGGCGAAAGTCCCTCGATAAAATCCACCTCCGGCTTTTGCATTTGGTCGAGAAATTGCCGCGCATAGGCAGAAAGCGATTCCACATATTTCCGCTGTCCTTCGGCATAGATGGTGTCAAAGGCAAGCGACGACTTCCCCGAACCGCTCAAACCGGTGATGACCACCAGTTGGTCGCGGGGAATGCTCAAGGTGAGGTTCTTGAGGTTATGCTCACGAGCCCCGCCAATCTTTATGAAACCTTTTGCCATGTGTCGCGAATTTGTCGATCAATACAATCGCTTAACTTAGACGAACTTTCCCAGGAAGCAAAGGGCAGATATGACAAATTCCGCGTTTTCCAAAGGTCTTGATTTGCGTCCCGGAAATTCATCCTCCCCCTCCCCGTTTTGGCCATTTTTTCACAATTCCTCCATTAAAAAAGCACCCAAAATTCAGCATCAAAAAAAAATTGGCGTCATCCAGCGCCATCCACCGTCTATTACCGCCATCCACCGTCCGAATCTCCCATTTTGAAGTTGAAACTGGCCATTCGAAATTTCCTGAACCTTCCGATACCTTCCGTTGGCTTCCGATACCTACCAATGCTTTCCGATTCTCGATTGGTCTGAATACCGCCCTCATGCCTCTGGCCATTACCTTCGTCCATCCCCCTCTGTTCACTCTTGCTCCCATAAAAAAAATTTCTACCGTTATTTGGCGTTATAAGGCGTTATTTACCGTTATATACCGTTAGACCTTTCCCATTCGAAACACGAATTCTAACACCCAAAATCCAGGTCCATACGCCTGCAAGAATTTTTAACACGAGATAACCCGAGTTAGCGCGAGTTAGCCCGAGATAAGCAGACTTAACCCGAGCTGACAGACCACTGCCCGCCCCATCCATCTGGGAGTTCCCATTCCTCCTGCCCGTCGACACACGTTCATATGCAGACTCCTGTTTCATCAAACACCATTCTCTCCCCCACCCGACTCAAGGTCAAAGCCAATGATGTACCCGGTACGGACATTTTGTATCTATCACGGACATTTTTGCCCGTCAGCCTGCGCGCCTCATCATTTCGAACAACCCGCGATTGCAAGTTGTCCGCCCTCCAGGGTGCCCTGCTCCCAGCCTTGAACCACCGCTGCATCTGCAAACCTGGATCACTCGAGCCCGAAACACACAAACGCACTTCACATAATCCAACCGCTCCAAATTGCTGCCGCTGCTGGCAAATGTTTCAGCGCGCAGGTGTTTGAACTGTATCAGCGCAGTGAGCAGGCGTTGGCGTGAAAAGACTTGCAAAACCTGGGAGCATGAAGAAACTCACGAAATCAGCATCTCCGGTTGTATTAGGGGACCAACATATGAAATCTCAGATTCACATACAACGCCAAGTCCATTTCTTGCCCATCATCCTGACAATTCTGGGGTGCATTTGTTTTTCGCTTTCGGCCCGGGCCAGCGGACCGGTGACGGCATGGGGGCGCGGTGCGATTTTCTGCAGTTATTGTGATTCCGGTCAGACCTACGTGCCGGGAGATTTGACGAACGCGGTGGCCATCGCCGGCGGATGGAATCACAGTCTTGCATTGCGTGCGGACGGCACGGTTTCCGCCTGGGGCCTCTCTTCTCTCGGTGCCACAAGTGTGCCGACGGGATTGAGCAATGTCGTCGCCGTCGCGGCGGGTGATAATGACAGTCTGGCCTTGTTGAACAACAGCACGGTCGTGGCCTGGGGTTACAACGGCTATGGCCAGGCCAACGTGCCCGCAGGATTGACCAATGTGGTGGCCATTGCCTCAGGCAATTATTTTAATCTGGCGCTCCGGAACGACGGCTCGGTAGCCGCGTGGGGAGATAACGCCAACAGCCAGGTTTCAGAGGCAGGTTCGGCCACCGGCATCAAGGCCATCGCTGCAAACTCTGCCAACACTGGCTACGCGTTGGGACTGAAAACCGACGGCACGGTGGTCGAATGGGGTCTTTACCAACCGGCAATGCCGCCTGGTTTGACCAACGTCATCAGCATCGCGGTGGGCGGAGCGCATTATCTGGCTTTGCGGGGCGATGGCACGGTCCTGGCCTGGGGTGACAACAGTTCCGGGCAAACCAATGTTCCTACTGGCTTAAGTAATGTGGTGGCAGTCGCCGCGGGTGGGGCTTACAGCGTTGCATTGAAATCGGATGGCACGGTCTTGGCCTGGGGCACAAGCACCTATGGCCTCAATATCGCACCGTTGGGTTTGACCAACGTGACCGCCATTTCCGGTGGCGGCGAACATGTTCTGGTGATCCACGACGGCGCGCCCAGCCTCCTGCAATGGCCGACGAATCAATCCGTTTACACCGGCATGGCACCAGGTTTTTCCGCGACGACTGCGCCTACCGTTTCTGGTTCCACGTTTCAATGGCAGTTCAGTGGAACGAACCTCCCAGGGGCGACCAGCACAGCGTTAAATTTTACGAATGCCCAGCTGACTGACAGCGGCCCGTACGAATTGGCATTAACCAATACATACGGATCCTATCACGTGCCATTTGTGTTGACGGTCAGCACTTCAGCGCCGGTGGTGATTCAACAACCCGTCAACCAGCTCGTGCCCGCCACCTCCAACACCGTATTTTCCGTCAGCGCCATTGGTTCGCTGCCTCTGAGCTACCAATGGCTCTGCAACGGCACGAATCTCCCTGCCCAGACAAATACCAGCTTGATCTGGCCAGCGGCGCAGCTTGGTGATTCAGGACTTGCTTTCGCCGTGGTCGTCAGCAACGCGTTTGGCACGACGCTGAGTTCCAATGCTTATTTGACCGTGTTGCCTTCGCTCGTCACGGTTCAGCCGGGCAACCTCACTACGAATGGCGGATCGCAAGTGACATTCACCTCGGCGCTGGTGGGACAGGGACCGTTCACATATCAGTGGTTGTTCAACGGAACAAACTTGACTGGAGCCACGAACAGCCAGCTCACGCTGACCAACGCGTTGGTGATCCAGTCGGGCAACTACAGCCTCATTGCCAGCAACTCATTTGGATTGTCCACATCTACGAATGCCTCGCTGGCTGTAGTTCCTTGGATTTCGTGCTCAATCTCCCCCACGACCATCAATGCGGGGGCTGGAACACTTGTTTCAGTTGCCTTCAACGTGGGAGGCCTTTCACCCGTTGCCTACCAGTGGACTCACGATGGCAATCCATGGGCTGGACCTGTCCAGGGCGGGTCGATGCAAATCATCGATCCGTCAATGAGTTGGGCCGGGGTCTACAACGTCACCGCGAGCGATGCCACCACCACCCTGACAAGTTCGAACGTCACCTTGACGATCAATCCATTGACCATCACCAGCCAGCCAACAAGCCAGGCAGCGTGGATCGGTGGTCCAGCCAGATTGAATGTTGCCGCGATCGGAGTGAACCCCATTGGATACCAATGGCAGTTCAATGGCGCTGACATCCCCGGCGCAACCAACTATTTTCTGGTTCTCACAAATGTGCAACCGGCTCAATTCGGTTCCTACAATGTCGTTCTTACCAATGCTTACACCAACCTCATCAGCCAGGTGGTCACGCTCACACCTTCAGAAGTTGCAGTCTGGGGTGGAGTATCTGGCGAAACCAATCTCTCCCTCGGTTTGACCAATATCATCGCCATATCAAGCGGTGGGAGCGGCCCGTCTGATTGTTTGGCCTTGAATTCAAGCGGCAAGGCGGTGAGCTGGCCGGGTTCTTCCACATTATTTACGTACACCAATCTTATGGCTATCGCCGGGGCTGGACCTGCTACCCTCGGATTGAGAACAAACGGCACCGTGGTCTATTCGTATCAGAGTTCCGTTCCGGGACTGACAAATGTCGCGGCGATTACCCCGAATTATGACGGTTATCTCGCGTTAATGACCAATGGGACGGTTGTCGGAAATGCCAGCAAGCCCGGGCTGACAAATATCGTGGCGATCGCCAGAGGCAATGGACACAATTTGGCGCTGAAATTCGATGGCACCGTCGTCGCTTGGGGTAATAACTATTCTGGCCAGACCAGTGTCCCCCCAGGGTTGAGCAATGTGGTGGCGATCGCCGCCGGCTATTCTCACAGCCTGGCGCTTGGGGACAACGGCACCATCGTTGCCTGGGGCGAGAACAGCAACGGCCAAACCAATGTCCCCAGCGGTTTGAGCAACGTCGTGGCCATTGCTGCCGGTGATTATCACAACCTGGCGCTGAAATCCGACGGCACGGTCATTGCGTGGGGAATGCACATCTACGGTCAGACCAACGTTCCGCCACGACTCACTAACGTCGTTGCCATTGCCGCTGGCCGGTTTCAAAGCCTGGCATTGATCGGAAACTGTCCACCAGTCACCCACTCCACCTTGAGTAATCCGTCCGCCAGTTCCAATACTTTCAAACTTTCATTGCCCACCCAAAGCGGAAAAGTTTACGTGTTGGAATATAAGGCTTCCCTTTCCGACACCAACTGGACCAGCCTGCCACTCGTTCCCGGCAATGGCAGCACGCTCTTTCTCACCGACCCCACCGCCACCAACGCCCAGCAGTTTTACCGTGTGCGCCGCTGGTAAAATCCCAATGCATCCTCCTATCTGCGCATGGAAGTACCAATGAAAAGCTAAATGAACACTCGCAACCATTGAACCCGCTCAGTCGAGCCTGGAAACACAGCCCCCCGGAGCGCCGGTTTCTCAACCGGCTTCTTCAAAACGCGAACGCCTTATCTGCATCTCCCACTTCAACACCTCTCTCCTGAAACATCTTCTGCAGCGCCGCCGCCGCCTTCGGAGCATAGTTGGAGAAATTGTTGTTGCAGACCACGTGAACCTGTCTGGCTTGATCGGCTAACCTAATGGAACGCTCCGCAATCTGTTTCAATTCCGGCTTCTTATAATCGTGATTGAATCGTGTCGCCACATCCCGTCCGCGCACAAATCCTTTCGCATTGCGTCCATGCGCCCTGAGATAGGAAAGCTTCGGATTGGTCACCAGGTCAATCCCCGGCATTACCATGAAATGCGTATCCTTTGGTCCATCCACGTTCACAAAAGTGATTTCCCGTTCTGCAAAATACTTTTCTGTGTCCTCCAATTGCTTACCCGTCACCCAGTCCCGATTCCGCAATTCCACCGCCAGCGTCCTGCCCTCCAACGCCTCATAGATGGTATCCAGCTCAGTCAGGTTGTTTTTCTTGGGACTGAAGCTGGGTGAAAGCTGCAACAAAAGCGCACCCACTTTACCCGCATCTTCCAAGGGACGAATCCCACTGAGAAAACTTTTGAGCACCGCCTTTTCCAGTGCGGGTGTGAGTGGCACTTTCTTATCCTTCGCGGCCCCGCTCGGCCGCAGTCGCGCGGGCAAAAATTCCGGTTTGGTGCTGTGGCGTGAAAGCAATCGATGCAACTTTACGTCAAACACAAATCCCTCCGGCGTCTGCTCACACCATCGCTCCACCACGCGCGCGGCGGGAATGTGATAAAAAGTCGAGTTAACTTCCACCAGGTTGAAGTGTTCTGCATACCAGCGCAACCTGTCTGCCGCCGAAACTGAATGGGGATACCAGTCTGCAATGAAACCGGGATCTGACCAGCTTGCCGTTCCCACCAAAATGTTTGCATTCATATAACGCTCCAAATAAAACTCGTACGCAGTTGAAACGACTTCAAGTGGGGATGTTTCTGAAGCTGGACGCCTTGCCAAAGCCCTCCTTTACGCTCCACAACTGGACGTCTCGTGCAGGCTCAAGGCCACTGCAGGCGGAAGTAGCTGTTTGTGTCAGCGAGAGAAAGTGTAACGCTGAAATTCGTCCCGGAGTTCAGCGGCGTATTAGTGACGACAGTCCAGGCGCCTGAGAGGCTGGGGGCTGTATAGAGCTGCATACTGCCAGCCCAGGCAGGCCATGAAAGGCCGATCTGACCCGAACCCGAAGCCATGCGCAAAGTGGGTTGCAAAAAGTTCTGCATCACCTGCAGGGAGGAAAGCGGCTCGGAATCGAGATACACTGAGTCGAGTTGCGCATTCAGATAAGGATCACCGGAGTACTCGCTCCGGCCAATGAAAGCCCTGACTGGAACCACATCCGATGGCCAGACATTCACGCTGTTGTTTACCGCGATGGCATTGCCGTTTAGAAATAGAATTCCCTGACGACCGTCCATGGTCACAGTCACATGACACCATTGGTTGAGCGGAAAGGGAATTTGCGATTCAATCACCTGCACGTACGTTGAGGCCTCCGGACTGATGCCACATTGAATCATTCCACTGGAGTCTTTCGGTGTGAGAAAGAACCAATGCTGGGTATCGCGACCGAAATCAAAGATTCGTTGCCACGCATTTCCGCCGCGCCATTTCACCCAGGCACTGAAGGTGCGGGCAATGCCAACTGTAGCCGGCAAGTTCATGTATTGATTTCCACCCGTCAGGTTCAAAACGCTTCCTTCGGTCGGATCAGTGGTTACACCGGCTCCGCCGAAAAGGCTGCCGTTGTAACGATTGCCCGCATCCCGCGCTCCTGAGTCAAAGGGATAAAAGGCATTCCATTCAGTCCCGGATGCGTTCGGCAACGGAAAGATCGAAACCGAATTGCTGGCCAAAAGACCGGAACTATCCGTGCCCGAAAGCGCAATGCGATAATACCCGTTGGTTGCCCCAGCGCCCGAAGTTGGGATATTGAAACTGCCGCCACTTGAGCCTGACAGTGGTCCAAGGACAGTGTTGGTCGTGCTCCCGTTGATGAAAGACACCGTCCAAACAAGTCCGGTGGGACTGATGGAAGTATCATAAAAATCATTGGCAGTTCCCGAAAAGGAGATGGTATCTCCGGGCTGGTACATTGAGCCTTGTGCCGGCTGTGCAATGCTGACCTGAGGCGCGGCAATCTCCCACGATGCGAGCGGTCTGGAAAAGAGCCGTATCGAACTCAATCGCCCATTAAAGTAAGGATCTGGCCATTGGCTCTTGCCCAAATAAAAGTTCGTCGCATTTAGATTTGCCGGAACCAGGTTTGCATACAGGTTTGATGCCACCAAAGCCCCGTTGGTGTATAACATCACGCTCGTTCCGTTCAGCACCACTGCAACATGGGTCCAAACTCCCACCGGCAACGCAGCAGAAGCATCTGCTATCTGTTCTCCGGGAATGCTGTTGAGACTGATGTTGAACCGCAGTTTGCCATTGGCAGCCGATGGCGTCAGGCTGGTGTATCGACTGGTGTCATTTCCACAGTCAAAAATCTTTTGCCACGCTGCTCCTCCATTCCACTTGATCCAGCCCATGAAAGTTTGAAATGCACCCGCCCCTCCAGCCAGGGTTGCAAATTGATTGGCTCCTGAAAGGTTCAACACCTGGCCACGCTCACTGTCATTCACAAAGGAAGCGGCGCCGTTCAGTGTTCCATTAAAATGCCCCAGCGCATCGGCGGCGTTATTACGCAACGGAAAATAGGAGGACCAGCCGGCATCCCGGTTCGCCGGGGAAAGCGTAATGGATTTGGAACTCTGACGGCCAAAATTATCGGTGGCGGTCAAAGTAATCACATAATTCCCATTACCCGTCGCGCTCGTCGGGATCAGGTAAATTCCGCTGGAGATGCCTGAGGCCGGTCCAAACACGAGGTTTGTCACACTGTCCTGCACGTAACTGATCTGCCAACTCAGATTGCTGCTGCTGAGTGGCACGTCAGCAAAATCAGTAGCCTCTCCATTAAAGTTAATGGACTCACCCGGCCACCACACATCACCAGCGTGCGGTTCCGAAATGAGCGGCAGCGGCGCAGCAATTTCCTGTGCTGAAAGCGCGCGTCCATACACGCGAAAGCTGGCATACTGGCCGTTGAAATAAGGGTCGGCGGTAAATTTGCTCCGTCCTAGATGGTTGGTTTGCGAAGCGACGTTCACCGGCAACAGGTTCATTCCGTTATTCGTCGCCACGGCCGCGCCGTTGACGTACAAAACCCCTTTTGTCCCGTCCAGAGTCAACGCCACATGCGTCCAAACATTGCTGGGCAATGGCTGATTCCACTGCACAGTTTGGAGATTCCCTCCAGGATTGAGGTCACAACGCAGCACGTTATCCCCGGACGCCGGCGTCAGCATGATGGTTTTGCTGGTATCAACGCCAAAGTCGAAGATGCGTTGCCACGCCCCGCCGCCGCGCCATTTCACGACCGCTACAAAAGTCTTGGCGTTGCCTACTCCCGGCGGCAGCCAGACATACTGGTTCGTTCCATTCAAATTAAGAACGTGATCGTGAACTGAATCTTTCTGAATCGTCGCTCCGTTCTGGAGCAATCCGGAATATTGGCCCTGGTCATCTGCAGCGTCGGCCTGAAAGCGATAAGTTGCCGACCAGTCGTTGGTGAACGTCGGCCAATCGTCGGCGGTCCAGGCGAGCCGCACGAAATCAAAATCGGCATTCCCATAAGCCCCATATTGCGGTGCCCAGGCATTTGCATCGTAATAGTGGTAGGTGAACCACTGGTTCGGGCCATCAGAAATAATTCCAACGTGGCCCGGTCCGTCGTATTTCCCGTTCCCCTGCATGAACAAAGTGCCTCCCCCGTTCACCATGTCCACTCCATTGCGATCCAGATAGGGGCCCGTAATATTGGTGCTGCGGCCGACACGAATATTATAGGTGCTGTTCACGCCGGAGCAGCACGAACCCCAGTTCACGAACAAATAATAATATCCACCGCGCCGGTAAATGCACGAAGCCTCTATCGAACCGTTGTAAGCAAGGTGATATGTCGGCGAGTTGGTTGCCACGCGCATACCGTTGGTCGTGCTTAATTGGACCAGGTAAATGCCGTTCCAATAAGACCCAAAAGCCATCCAGAGGTTGCCTGCATTATCCCACGTAAAGCTGGGGTCGATGGTGTTGTAGGCTGAACCATTCGTCGATTGAATTACCGGCCCCTGATCGATCCATTGATACGCCGGGTCGATCGGATCCAGCGTGGTGTTTGTTGCCAATCCAATGGCCGATACCTGGCTGCCGAAGGTCGATACGGCGTAGTACAGATAATATTTATTGTTGAAGAATAGTATGTCCGGGGCCCAAAATATCCCGGCAAAACCTGGCACCGCAGCAGTTGTCCAGGCCGGTGGATTGGTAAATATTGCCGGACCGGAAGACCAGAAAACCTGGTCGGAGGAAGACCGCGATAAGATGCCTTGCCCGGTGGAGAAAATGTAATAGCGATCCTTGCACTGAATCATGGTCGAAGGATCGTGCGCCGAAAGATAGCCGCGTGGCGAGATTGCCCGGGTTGGCACTGCCGCCGCCGCGTTAAAGAAAAACGACACGAGCACGATCATCGGCAGAAACAATCGAGGAGACATCAGATTATGGGTGGAGAATACTTCCTTCGGCATAATTTGTCATCCGGGAAAGGCGAGCTTTCACAAGATCCTGAACAATACAAAACCGTGACAATGACCTGGAGCAAAGCCGTACGATTATCAACATGAGCACTGCGGTTCTCGGAGATTATATGAAAGCGGAGAATTGTTACTATCGGGGAGGTTAGAATTCAAACTGCGGCAAACCACGAGGCGAAATCTTGTTCGTCATGGCTACGTATTTGCGCCACTGCACGTGATTATCCAGAAAACATATATTGCCGCCCGTGGGAAGCTTGCCTTCGAGATGCGCGGTTTTCACCTTGCTGCCGCCTGCACCAGCAAAGCCAGAGTAATTGCGGGCACCACTGGCACCAAGGACTGAGATGGTGGCATCCACGATCATCTCAGTGTCAGAGACGGACAAATCCGCGCGTCCTTTCGTTATTTTCGTCACCATGTTCGTGCCGCTCAAGGCTGGGCTGGCAGTTATTCCCGGCGCATTGGGGAATAACCAGATGTAACCCGTCACCACATAGTTTGGAAAAGCATTCCAGGCATCAGGTGGACCGTTGTCCTGGTAAAGATAAAATTCGTTGGGACAATAGAAGCTATCGGTGCGTTTGACGTTCTCCAGCAGGTTGCTGGCGGCAGACCGTGACATATCCCAAAACCAAACACCATTGTTTTGCAGGTCAGGCAAATTGTCCTGATTGTCACTCGCATACATCTGGGTTGCGAGGCCCAGTTGATGCAGGTTGCTTTGACAATTGGCGCGCTTGGCACGTTCCTTGGCCTTGGCCAGCGCCGGTAAAAGCAACGCGGCCAGAATCGCAATAATGGCAATCACCACCAGCAATTCAATCAGCGTAAAGGCAATGCCTGCCTTAACGGTGCGAGACGTTTTCATCTGGCTTGTCTCCCTCGCGGGCGGGCTGGCAAGACAACTTGTCTGGTTATTTCCAGAGGCGATAAAACTGGGCCGCGCCGGATGCGGGCACCGTTACTTGCCAGTTGCCGCCTACCAAGGTCGGGGCATTGGTGAGCGTTGTCCAGTTGCCACTGCCGACTGCGGGCCGCGCCTGTACTGAAAAACCGGCCGCCGCCACCGGCCATTTGAGCACCGTGTTGCCGGAGGCGCTGGTCGCGTTAAGCGCGGCGCTCGTAGTAAGCAATTGGTTCGCTCCCACCACCTGCGTAGCCAATATTTCTTCGGGGCTAAGTTGCCCGCGGTAAATGCGGAATTCGTCAACCGAGCAGTTCATATAGGGATCAGCGTATGGGGACCGGCCAATCCAGCACAACGAATTCCCGACCTCACTGACCAGGCCAATTGAGGAGCTTGTACCACTCTCAAGGACACCGTTGGTATAAACTGCCATCACCCCATTTCCGTAAACACTGGTAATGTGGAGTGTTTGATTTTGCCAGGACGGGCTGCTGTTCACGCCTCCGCCACCGATCGGGAAACCGGTGATAAGACTGTGAGTTGGATTCGGGAGCCCGAATTGCGGCGCCAAATACAATTCATTCGCCTGACTGTCACCGAAGAACCACAAGCGCGCCCATTGCGCCCCGGCATTGAAAGTGACCCAACTATCTACTGTCACTGCATCATAGCCCTCGATCAATCCCGGTGACAAATCCAGATACGTTCCGTCGCTTCCATCCAACACCAGACTGCCCCCGGAAATAGTGGCTGCGCCTTGCAAAGCTCCATTCGCAGTTCCAACCGAATCGTTCGCATCGCTTGTAAAGCTGTATCGATGGGTGAGCGTGCCAGTGTTTTCGACTGTAACCGTCGCACTCGAAACCTTGCCCAGATAATTTGCAGTCAGCGTCACCGTGCCTGGTCGGAAAGTCTGAAGCATGTTGTTTGCACCGACTTTGATGATCGAGGGATCACTGGACGTCACAGTCAGGCCATTGATGACCGCGCTGTTGTTGGGCTGAAGGTGGAAGTTTGTAAGATTGGCATAATTTGCCAGCACAACCGGCGGAACTACACCGGAAAAAGCCGGGTACACGGTGGGTGCGACCTGAATCGAGACGAGTGCACCCGGGTCATGATTAATAGAATTAGGACCGTTCTGATGAGCTAAAGCAATTTCAGCCGGCGTCAAGGCACCGCTATAAATACGGAACTCATCAATCGAACCCGGCATGTAAGGATCCACCCCCACCAGGGAGCGGCCAATCACGGCTAGATTTGTCGAAATGAGTGAAAGCGGTGCAATCGCATCATACCGTGCGTATTCCAGGACACCGTCCCGATAGAGACTCATGGTGCCGGTAGGCGGATCAATGACCACAGTAATGTGCGCACTCAGATTGGCCCATGCGCCTCGCCAATCCGTATTGCGACCGCCGGAAATATTTTCGCTGATACGATGTTGATTACCGTTGCCTGGTCCGTTCGGAGCCAGATAAATTTCGCTGGATCCGCCGTCATTGCCAAAGTTAAACAACCGGCACCAATTAGGAGTGCTGCCAAAATCAACCCACGCTTCGAGCGTTACAGCTTTGTTGGTCTGGATGTTGATGATATTGCCTGGCAGGTCGATATAGGTTCCGCCTGAGCCATCCAGCACAACCTTCCCTCCGGCAATTGTCGCCGCGCCCATGAGTGTGCCATTCGCGCTGCCTACTGAGTCACTGGCATCTGCGTTGAAGCTGTAACGATGCGTCAACACGGCAGGAATGGTTACCACGGTCAGTGAGTTGGTGGCGCTCATGGCTCCGTAACTGGCAATAACCGTGGTCGTTCCAGATGCCACGGCGTGGACGGTTCCATTCGTCGAATTGACGGTTAAAATATTTGTATTTCCAGATACGTAACTGGCACCGCCGTACAAGTTCAGATTCACCCCGGTGACATTGGCAAAATCGCCCAGAAAATTTTCCTGCGAGTTCTGATTTACAACCAGCGGATTGGCGGGGCTCGACAGATGAACTGCCTGTAAAGCGCCCGGAGTGGTGACATAATTGTCCGGTCCCGCGGCATCATTCAACGCCAGCGTGGATGGGCTGATAACTCCCTGGTAGATGCGGAATTCCGAAATGGCTCCTTCCAATAACGCGTCCACATCATACAAAGATTTTCCAATCAGGCAGGTGCTGTCGATTAGGCCACTCAATGCCGGAACACTGCCTCCATTGACACCAGGATTCGAGGCCACCGCCGTCCCATTGTAATAAAACATTCGATTTCCAAGTGGATCGACCACAATCGTCACGTGAACATTTGTTTGTCCGTTAATGCCACCAGGGTTGTTCGCATACACGCCTCCACTGGTGGTCGACAAATTAAGATTTTGCCAGTTGCCGCCGGCATAATGACAGTAGTCCAAGCCTGTGTGCTGCCCTCCTCCGCCATTTTGATCGCCAAAAGCAAACACGCGCGTCCAAAC